>CAKUQM010000010.1 GCA_934675465.1 uncultured Erysipelotrichaceae bacterium
CAAGTAACATTTTAACATTTACATAGTTTTAAAAATTCCCATCTTTTTCCCATTTGAGTGTTGATAAATGTGGATAACTTTTATATTTAAACGAATTTATATCTTTATCACAATACTAATATAATTTTAGTTTGATGATAAAATTTAATTAAAGAAGAAATAACAGGAGGACTTAATGGATAAGCAATTGTTGAATGAAATGAATAACGCATATTATATACTTGAACTAAAAGAAGCCGAGATATTTCATGCACTATTTCATAGAATCTTTGATTTAGAATCAGGTTGGTATAGTGGCCATTATTATAAAGATGATAATAGTAAATGGTTTCTTACTTCTTATCCTATTCCTGTGATTGATGTAAGGGGTTTTTGTGATATTGAAATTGGCTTTGATAAGATTTCTATTTCTACAAAACTAAAACGAGACAGAACTCTTACTTATTCATTTGAAAAGTTTGAGAATTACGAATTTGAAGTCTATGGTGTAAATCATTATCTTTTAGACTTTTATCATAGTGGACAGTCTTTGTGTGTTCTTAAAGATAATGTTAATGCATCTGATGAAGAGGAAATTGGATTCTCATTTGTTTTTCCTTTTGATGTTGATGGAAAAGAAATTTTTGAGTTTGTAGAATTACTGCGTCGTGAAGGATTTTATTATTAAATAATGCAAAAAATGACACTATATGTTTTTAAACAATTTAATAAATAGCAAACAGATAACAAGAAAACAATTCTCAAAATTATCAAATATACCATATTCAACTATAAATGATATTTGCGATAGAAAAATCGAATTTAATAAATGTGATGTTGAAACGGTATACAAAATCGCATAAACTTTAAATGCATCTATGGAATTATTGGTTGAAAACAGTATAATCGAAAATCAAAAAAATCTTATCTTATGAATATGGTTTACCTTCATATTTACAAAAAGATTTAGATGCATAAATTATTTAAGAAAAAAGTATTTATTTGATGATGACAGTGAATAACTCTACAAAAATTTTCTGAAATTTTTCCGATTTTCCCGTTATTATTTGTGAAATTTTTTTTCCGATTTTCACAAGATGGTCTAGGGCTTCTCGAATAATGTAGAGGACTTCTTGGCTGCCAGTCTTTTATGTTCCTTACTCATGTTGGCATAATGTTTTCTAGTTGTTTCTACAGAACTATGATGAAGGGCATCTGCAACTAAATAAATATCATTGGTTTCTTCATAAAGATTTGTACCAAAGGTTCTTCTTAAGGCGTGTGGCGTTACTTTCATATTTAAGCCAGCCTTAGTTGCATAACCCTTAATCATTAATTGGACACTTCTAACTGTCATTCTTTTGTGTTGCATAGAAATAAAGAGGGCATTTGATTCTTTATCTGCAAGAAGGGCATCTCTATCATTATCTACATAGTCTCTAATAGCGTTTTCTACTATCTCAGGGAAGAAAACTTCATCCTGGTCGCCTCCTTTACGTGTAATTAATAAAGAGGCGTTATAGAAGTCTATATCGCTTAAATCAATACCTACAAGTTCTGATACACGAATACCAGTGCCAAAGAATAACATCATAATGGCATAATCTCTTTTAATAATCTTATTATGTCTTTTAATCTCACCATCACTCATACCACTAGTATCAGATACAGCTTCTAATATTCTAGCAACTTGTGATTTATCCATTGTCATAATAACATTATCTGGTATTTTTGGTAGATCCATTAAATCAGATAAGTTGTGAGTAATTTCACCAATTCTAAAATAGAATTTATATACAGATCTTAAAGAAGATATTTTTCTCGCTCTTGATGATGGAGAACTTAATTTTTCCTTTTCGTGACCATATTTATCTAATACAGTATAAGTATTTAAGGTATCCAAGTATTCCTGGATATCATCATATGTCAATACATCTAAAATATCGCTTGCTTTAAGAGAATGTATATCCTTATCTTTAAAACCAGCTTGTACTTGTACGAAGTCAAAGAATCTTTTCATATCATAGGCATATTCAAGTCTAGTACGTTCTGACATACCTTTAGTTCTTAATTCTTTAAAGAACTTAGACATAAAGTCAGGCAATTCCTTAACGATTCCTTGTACTTTCTTATTTAAATCTAATTGTAGTTCATTTTGATAATCTTCAGCCATACCCATATTATACCCTATATTTATATCTATTTATTCGTAAAATTATTATTTTGCGAAATTATATACTAGCATATATTATATGGTATAACGAAGATGTAAGCTATATTACTCCACCTCTTTAACCGTTCTAAATATGCTTATTATTAGTGGTATTACTGCTAAAAAGATATTTGAATAAGAAAAATTGTTTCTTGTAAAAAATACAATTCCAACAAATAACAAAATTAATAACACTTCAAACAAAATTTCTTTGTTGTTTTTCTTAATCACAATATCATTTAACAAGATGACTAATAATATTAATGAATATACAGTTATTACAAATATATATTCATTAGATGCTAGAAATGAGCTTGCAATCAATAAAACTAACAACGCAACAGAATAAATATATATAAGTTTCTTCATGCTTCTATTATATATTTTGATTATTTATCATAGATAAATGATGACCGAACTTACACCCTTCTATTTCCGTTCTCATCAAAAGTATTCTTTAATGCTTTTTCAACTGGAATAATCGAAAATAACAATAAAAATGTTTGAATCAATACGATCACAATACTAACTGTTTCATTCACATCAAACAATATATAAATAAGAAAAGAAATAACTGACGTTATAATGCCTAATTTAATCCATAATTTAGCACAATAATTATTCGCAAAATCCCAAGTATCTTGATTAATCATAGATCTATTTGTTCTATATCCTACTAAAACATTAATAGATTTAGGAGTATGTCTATACATCAAATAACCAGCAATAAGAGTTATAACCGGTACCATCAACAATAATAATAAATTCATCATAAGAAAATTATAATACTATTTTTTTGGAAACATTATTAAATTATATATAATTAACTTAGAGGTAAATACTTATGGATAATAAAGAAAACATCAATGATCAAGTAGCTACTGTCCTTGATATAAACGAAAAACCAAAGAAAAATCATTTATTGTTAAAAATATTATTAATAATATTGTTTTTAGCAATCATAAGCGCTCTAGGACTTCTTTTATTAGCCAATAATACATCTAGCCTACAAGAACATTTCGACGACATAGAAGCTTATAAAGCCCAAATAGTAAACAAAGATGATGATAGAAACATTAATCTAGGCAACAACTTGATTGATTCAATAACTTATGATGAAAAAGCTAAAGAAGCATCATTAGCAGTGTCAAAAGCTATTGTATACAACTATATTGACTTAGATGTACTCAATAAGAATTTAAGCCAATATGATGTCACCTTTAAACAAATGGGCTATGATGTTGACACTAAAAACAATGAAGTAAACCTATATATGGCCATCACCTACAAAAAACTAATCAATGCAGGTGTTAAGGCTACACTTTCATATGAATTTACAGACAGTGATTTTGTATTAAAATTTAAAGACGCTACTGTTGGAAAGCTACCTAGATTCATCTACGAAAAGAAATTACCAGATAAGTATCAAGAACTATATAGACAAAATATCTCTGAACTAATTGTTGGTGACGATATTAAAGTCAAAGTAATCGATCCTAGTAAGATTATAAGTATTCGATATGATGAAAATGGAACAACTTATATTACTCTTGATATATCTACCGCAATTGATGACCTGATCGATGAATTATTTAATAGTAACGAAGGTATTAGTAAGTTTGAAGAAATAATTGACTACTATTTTGGAAAACTTAGTCTTAATGACATTAAAGATTGGCTTAATAGCTTAATAAAATAAGCACTAAAAAAGGATCATCACTGATCCTTTTAATATAGTTAAGTTATTTAACTGCGTCTTTAAGAGCCTTAGAAGCCTTAAATGCAGGAACCTTAGTTGCTGGAATTTCAATCTTTTCTTTAGTTAATGGGTTGATACCTGTTCTAGCATCTCTAGTCTTAACAGTGAACTTACCAAATCCTGGAAGATCAACTGTATCACCCTTTTGTAAAGTACCTACCATAGTATCAATTACAAGTTCTACGATTTCTCCAGCTTCTTTCTTTGTATAACCTTTTTCTTCAGCAATAATTTCAATTAACGCTTTTTTATTTAAATCAGCCATTATTTATTCCTCCTTAATTGCTATAAGAATTATATAAAAACTCATATCTAAAATCAACGAAATTGAACTATAAATTAACGTTTTCTTGTGCCAGTTTTGAAAGATTTTCAAGAAGCGATTTCAACAAATTCTCATCCAATTTCTTAACCCCGCAGGCATTATTATGACCACCGCCATGGTAATTATCACAAATCTTATTAATGATATAAGGCCTTCTAGAACGAACACTTCCATCATACAAATTTGTCTCAGGATTCCTTACAAAAATAGCCCAAATCTTAAGCTCTCTTATCTTAGAAAACTCCGCAACATTTGTCTTAGCCTGATCATAAGACATTCCAATCTCTTCTAAATCTATAGTATCCAAGATACAATAGCCCACACCATCCTCAATTATCAACTTAGATCTTAATTTCGTAACCTTTTCATATTCCTCAAGCGATGTACTAAATACCTCTTCATTAAGTTTAGAAACGTCTAAGTTGCCATCTTTTATTAATAAAGAAGCTAAATATAAAGTATTACTTGTAGTATTGGAAGTAGTAAAACCCATAGAATCAGTCAAAATGCCTGAATATAAATACTTACAAGTATCTTTTGATTTCTTATAAGCCTTAAAAGAATCACTATAAATAATATCAGTAATAAGCTCACAAGTTGCACTAGCTAAAGAATTATTAATAGTTAAATCAGCATTATCCAACATATAAGGATGATGATCAATAACCACTATTTCCTTGGCTGTCTGATATCTTAAATCATCAATTCTATCAGGACTTGAAACATCTAAGATGATAGCCAAACTATCCTTGATAAATTCATCAGACACTTCTTCTGTTGTATCTAAACGTTCATATTTTTCAATGCCGCATAGCTTAACTTCAATATCAAAGTTATCCTCAATAAAAGTCTTTAAACCCATTGACGAAAAAGCAGCATCGCCATCAGGTCTTTGATGGCGATAAATGCTTACTTTCTTATATTGATTTAATTTGTCTAAAAAATCCTTATACATTATAAACCTAATAATCTAACAGTATCTCTAGCGATAACCAATTCTTCATTAGTAGGAACTACAAATACTTCAACCTTAGAATCAGGTAAAGAAATCTTAGCCTCGCTATGAGTCTTACTATTTAATTCATAGTCAATCTTAACACCCATACCTTCTTCTAAGCCCTTTAAGATACCTTCTCTAATTTCAACAGCATGTTCTCCAAGACCTGCAGTAAAACTCATTGCGTCTACATGACCTAATTGCATATAGTAACCACCAATTAAATTAACAGCTCTATTTACATATAAGTTATAAGTTGTAATTGCACGAGGATTACCAGCATCAACAGCAGCTTGAATATCTCTCGCATCACTTGAAATACCAGAAACACCCAACATACCAGATTTCTTATTCAAATAAGTATCCATCTCTTCTGGTGTACAACCCAACTTCTCTTCCATATAGTAAACAACAGTTGGATCAATATCGCCACATCTTGTACCCATCATGATACCACCTAAAGGAGATAGACCCATTGAAGTATTAACAACCTTACCATTTTTAATAGCAGTAATTGAAGCACCATTACCTAAGTGACATGTAAGAATATTTAATTCACTAGGATCCTTGCCCATTAATTCAGCAGTTCTTTTCATAACAAATTCATGAGAAGTACCATGAGCACCATACTTTCTTACCTTATAATCTGTATACCATTCATAAGGTACTGGATATAAGAAAGACTCTTCAGTCATTGTTTGGTGGAATGCAGTATCGAAAACGAAAACATGTTCAATTTCAGGTAATGCTTCCTTAAATGCTCTATAACATACTAAGTGAGCAGGATTATGTAAAGGAGCTAAGGCACAAAGCTCATCAACCTTACTAACAACATCCTCATCTACCTTAACAGAACCAGAGAAATAAGCGCCACCTTGCACAATTCTGTGTCCTGCACCCTTAATTTCACTTAATTCCTTAACAATTCCATATTTAACTAAAGCTTCAAGTAACAAATCAACAGCCTTCTTATGATCTGGAATCTCTACATCAGTCTTAATTTTTTCGCCATTTACATTAATAGTGAAAATACCCATTTTTTGACCAATTCTCTCCGCAACACCTGAAGTTAAAACTTCCTCTTCTGGCATTTGGAATAATTGGAATTTTAAAGAAGAACTACCGGAATTTACCGCGATAACTTTTGACATTTTTCTACCCCCTGTTTATCTTTTTAAGCTCTCTAAGATATTCTAAAGGAATACCATCCTTTTCCATTTTATCAATTAATTCATCAAGTGACCTAGCTTGTTTAATAAGATGAAGCTTACTTTCATACTCCTCTAATTGATTCAAACATCTTTTAATCAAATCAGAAATAGCACTCTTTGAAACATCATACTCATCAGCCAATTCACCCATTGATAAATCATCATTAAAGTAATCATCTAAAACTTCTCTTTGATGCTCTGTCAATAAAGCACCATAGAAGTCAAATAAAAGATTACCCTCTACCTTATCTAACATCACCATCTCCAATGATACTATACAAATATAAATCAAAATCAAATGGCTTAATATCATCAGCTGTCTCACCTAATGTAATAAATCTAACTGGAATACCCAAGACATTTTTAATCGCAACGACAATACCACCCTTACTTGTACCATCCATCTTTGTAAGAATAATACCAGTTAAATCAGTTACCTCATTAAACAAAGTAGCCTGACTCATACCGTTTTGACCCGTATTAGCATCCAAGACCATCCAAACATTATGAGGAGCACCAGGAATCTCTTTACCTACTACCCTTCTCATTTTAGCAAGCTCAGCCATTAGATTAACCTTTGTTTGAAGTCTTCCCGCTGTATCACACAACAAGATATCGATATCATTTTCCTTCGCATATCTACATGCATTAACAAGCACTGAACTTGGATCTTCAAATTCCTTACCTGATACAAAATCAACATCCAATCTATTTGCCCATTCCCTTAATTGTTCAATAGCGCCAGCTCTAAAAGTATCAGCTGCAGCTAAACATACCTTCTTGCCTTGATCTTTATACATCTTAGCTAATTTAGCACAAGTAGAAGTCTTACCAGAACCATTAACACCAACCATCAAGATAACAGTAGGACCATCAGGATTATATTTGATTTCATCATCTTTCTTCTCATTATAGATATCATCAAAAGTCTCTAACAAGATATCCATAACATCCTCTTGTCTTAAATAAAGATAATCTTGTGTCTCCTTAAAGAAACGATCGCAAATATCTTCACTTGTCTTATAACCAATATCAGACTCAATCAAAGTAATCATCAACTGTTCAACGAAGTCCTCTTTATTCTTAGTATTGTTTTCCGTAATAAACTTAAGCTTTCTACCAAGAGCATTATTAGTCTTCGCAAAACCACTTAAATACTTACCAGTATCCTTTTTACCTGTAATTGCTTGTTTTAAAGAATCTAGAAATCCCATAAATTATTCTCCTACTTCACTTTTATCAGCCATCTCTAGGGCATCAACCAACTTAACCTTAAGCATTTGAGAAACACCACGCTGTTGCATCGTAACACCATATAAAGTATCGCACTCTGCCATCGTACCAGGACGATGTGTAATGATTAAAAACTGTGAAACATCTTCAAACTTCTTAACATACTTCGCAAATCTTTCAACATTAGCCTGGTCAAGTGCTGCCTCAACCTCATCAAAGATAATTAGTGGTGCTGGTTTAACCTTAATGATAGTAAACAATACACATAAGGCAATCAAAGTCTTCTCACCACCTGAGAACAGTCTAATAGACTTAACTGACTTACCAGGAGGCTGAACATCGATATCAATACCTGTATTTAAAATATCATTTTCATCCTCTAGAATTAATGAAGCCTTACCACCACCAAATAAGTTTCTAAATGTATCATTCAAATTAGAATTAATCTTATCAAAAGTTTCCTTAAACTGAGACTTCATAATCTCATCCATCTCATCAATCGCATCTAGAATCTTATCTCTTGACTTAATCAAATCATCATAATTCTTCTTTAAGAACTCATATCTGCCATTTACTTCTGCAAACTCTTCAGGAGCTGACATATTAACATTACCAAGAGATGCTATATCGCTTCTAAGCTCTACAACCTCTTCTTTTTCATTACCGGTTAACTCATAATCCAAGTGTTCCAATGCATACTCATAGGTCATTTGATATTCACTGGCAAGTCTACTTAAATTATTCTCTAGTTTTGTATCCAAGACTGCCTTCTCTTGAGACATTTTTAAGATTTCATCTCTTGAACCTTCTGATTGTCTTCTTAATTGACGAAGTTGTTGATCCTTACGATCAATATCAGCAGAAAGCTTCATCCTCTCTTCTCTTTTTAATTTTAAAGAAGTAGATAATTCATCTCTTAACTTATAAGCATTTGAAAGTTCAATAACAAGCTCATCAGTATATGTCTCATCACTTTCAATATTCTTAGGATTGATTAATTCATAATCATTCTTTAATTTTTCATACTTAGTTCTTTTAACATCAACCAAAGGTTCAATTTGAGCGATAGAAATACGCTTCTCCGTTAACTCCATCTCCGTCTTATTCTTATTTAGAATAATCTTTTCATATTCATTATTCGCAAGTTCCGCCTTAGCTCTTAAAGACAACAAGTCACTCTTGCTTCTTTCAAGCTCGCTTTGAGCAGTAATGATACTAGTTTCATTTTTAACCTTACCACCAGTCATATAACCGCCCTTATGAACCACATCGCCATCAAGAGTAACAATCTTATATTGATACTTTAAAAGGCCTGCTAAGTTATTCGCATTCTCCAAAGTATCACATACTAAAATATTAGCTAATAAACTTTCTCTTACAATATCAAATTCAGGTTCATTAGAAACAAAGTCAGCCATGACGCCGATAAACCCTTCAGTATTATCACAAATTACTTCATCTTCATATTTGATTTGATGTTCTCTTAAAACACTAATAGGAAGAAAAGTTGCTCTACCGCTTCTATTCTTCTTTAAGAAAGAAATACAATTACGAGCACTTGCTTCATCTTTAGTGATGATATTATATGTTGCGTTAGCTAAAGCACTAGATAAGGCATATTCATAAGTCTCATCTGGTTTAATAACTTGGCCTACAACACCTAATACACCATAGAAGGAACGAATATTTGACATGATAGCTTTAACACCACTTTGGGCATTAGAAGAGAATGGATCTTTGATGATATTTTCTAGAATTGAAATTCTATTTTCTAGTCTAAAGACAATGCCATTAGCTTCTTCTTTCTTCAAAGAAATATCAGCCAATTGATTAGCTAATTCACCTAAGTTCTCATTTAGTAAGTTAAGTTCCGTATTAAGTGTACTTAAACGATTAACTCTATCCTTATATTCAAATTCAGCCTCATCTAATAAAGACTTCATTTGTCTAATCTTCTCTTCACTAGAACCCATTTCAATCGCATACTTACGCTTTTCATCAAGTTCTACTTTTCTCTTTTCTAACTTTTGAATCTCATTGATAGTATTAACTAATCTCTCTTGAATACTATTTAATTCCTTATCATAATTCTTTAATTCTTGTTTATTAGAAAGATTATTATTTTCACTTACTTGAATGCTTGTATCATTCAAGGCAACTTGAGATTGTAAATCAAATAAAGCCTTATCAACTTCTTCTTTTTTCTTATTAAATAGATTAATCTCATCGACTAAAACAGCAGTTTCAATCTGCTCAAGTCTTTGTTTCTTCTCTCTATAAATCTCAGCTTTTCTAGCCTGTCTTTTTAAAGGACCAACCTGTCTTTCAAGCTCATCTAAAATATTAGAAGCCTTCTCTAAATTATCCTTCGTCCTTTCAAGTCTAGCAATCGATTCTAGTTTTCTTTTCTTATATTTAGAAACGCCAGCTGCTTCTTCAAAAATAGCACGTCTATCATATGGCTTAGCATCCGCAAAACCAACGACATTACCCTGAGTGATGATTGATAATGAATCTTTACCTAAACCTGAGTCGATGATTAAATCATGAACATCTTTTAATCTTACCTTGTTTCTATTGATTAAATATTCAGCATCTTGTTCCGTATTATAGATTCTTCTTGTTACTTCTATTTCATCACTATCTGAATTAAGCACTCTACTTGTATTATCAAAAACTAGGGTAACTTCAGCCATATTAACAGCTTTTCTTGTCTCTGATCCGGCAAAAATAACGTCAGTCATCTTATCTCCACGAAGTGACTTAACGCTTTGTTCACCTAATACCCATCTTATCGCATCAGAGATATTTGACTTACCACAGCCGTTTGGTCCTACAATACCAGTGACTGAATTATCAAAGTTGATGACTACCTTATCCGCAAAAGACTTAAATCCTTGTAATTCTATTCGTTTTAAAAACATTAGTTATCTCCTAATAAATAATTATATCATGCATCAGCCAGTGTTAGGTTTCTTGCCCACTTTTCTTTTCTAATCATTCTATAGGCAATGATTGACTTTAAGATATCAGTTGATTGTCCTATCGCATAAACATATAAGACAGGAACGCTTGTATGATAGGCAAGAATATAAACAAGTGGGATATTGAAGGCCCACATAAAACCTGAGTCCATAAACATAGTATTTCTGGTATCACCACCGGTTCTTAAAATGAAATAAGTTTGTGTATTAAACATATATAAGATAAAGAAGATTGACATGACAATCAAGAATTGATTTGCCAAATCAAGTGATTCCTTAGATACCTTACTATATAAATATGGAACAACTAATGTAAAACTACTCATAAGTATAGCGATGATTAAAGATAGATAAACTGAGAAGCATAAAAGCTTATAGGCACTATCCTTAGCTTCTTCTATCTTATTAGCACCTAATTTAGTTCCTACGATAACGGTAGTAGCACTTGCCATACCTGCAAATAAGATAAAGAATAAATCAGCAACGGTAGCACTTATTGAATATGCAGTATTCACGACAGCTCCTCTATATGAATAGAACTTAATTGTAGTGGTCATGCCGATACTCCATAATAATTCATTAATAAGAAGTGGAATAGCCTTGACAATAATCTTACCAATCAAGTCTTTTTCAATTCTAAATAAATCAATTATTCTAGTCTTAAAATGATAATCACCATGTTTAATGCATAATAAGTAGATAAACATTTCAATAAATCGAACAATAATAGTGGCGATAGCGGCTCCTTTTACCCCCATGGGTTCGAGCCCGAAGTGCCCGAATATCAAACAATAGTCAAAGATAATATTTAAGACAACCGAAATCATTGAGACAAACAAGGGTCTTTTAGTATCGCCAGTTGATCTCATGGCATTTGATATTGGAAATGATAAACCAAGTGGTAAATATGAGAAACATGCTATTTTTAGATAATCACTACCACTTTGGATAATATCTTTATCGTTGATAATAAATTTAATAATAAAATCTGATTTAAATAAGGCAAAGAAAAAGAAGATAAAGACAAATAAGTATGATGAAATAATTGAGAATCTAAATGATTGTCTCATATGTTCTCTATCATCTGCTCCATTATATTGAGATAAGAAGATAATACTAGAAACAACGATGGCATTGATTGCCATTTGGGCTATTGAATAATATCTATTAGCGCTACTAACAGCGCTAACTGCTACATCTCCTAGTTCTCCTACCATTAAATTATCGATTAGATTGACACTGGCAACAATCAATTGTTGAAGCATCAAAGGAATCGCAATGGTTAGACATTGCTTCATCAAATCTTTGTCTTGTAACGTCTTTTTAAAATACCCTAATAACATTTATTACCTTTCAATATTACATATATGTACATTTTTAAAATCATTTGAATGTACATTTCTTTCTATAATTCTTGTCACATCGCTTATATGAACATCATATAGATTAATTCCATCACTTATAACTAATTTATTATTATCACTATATTTGATAAATGGATTTCGCTTAAGATACATCAGTGTTCTTTTTCCATTTACCACATATGGATTAATCGTTCCATTTCTCTTTTTGTAGTTTTCAATTAAGTCATCGACATTGTTTATTTCACTTGACAGAACAACGATATCGCATCCTAGTCTTTTAACTAGTTCATAGGCATATGAATTCATGATGTTTAGTGTGTAGTAACCTACTATAGTCTTATCTTCAACAAGCTTATCAAAACCACCTAGATCACAGATTATTCCACTTGTATAGTCACATTCAGGATTAATTACTTTTAATTTATCTTCATTGATAGTGATATCCATAGTATTAATATCAGCTTTAATATCATTATCTAACATAAAAGGATTAGCACCTCTCTTAAAACTATTTAAAATATATTCTTCGAAATGTTCATAGAAGTTTCTTCTGATATTATTTAACAATGACTTAGGCATAAAGGAATTACCTACTTCACCTTCAAACTTATTAATCACAAAGGGACTATTATCCATCTTAGAGAAAACATTTTCTAAATCAGTTAAAGATATAGGAGCCTTTTTAGCTTCTTGAGGTCTATCATCAACTATTTCTTTATATTCTAATTCATCTAATTTAGCATATATTTCAATATCTTCATTTGGATTAAATTTAATCTTAATATCAATTGGTCTTCTCTTTAATTCATAATCATTGATTCTGTTTTCTAGATTATAATCTAGGGTTCTTACTACCTTATCACCCTTTAATACCACACCATCAATCTTTACTGATATAATCTCATTCTTAAAGGCCTTAGATACCATCTTCTTGTTTACGGTTAATGTATTTAAAATCTTACCAGTATCGCCTTTTTTAGAAATGATACGAATACCATCAAATTGATTGATATTATCAAATAATCTAATTAGACAATGACCATCACGATAATCGATGACCTTACCTATTTCCTTACCCATATGATTAGGTCTAAAGTTAGAGAAGATATCAGCACTATTATCTTTTAAATAAGAATCAGTAAAACCTCTGTTAAAAACAGATAATAATTCATTATATTCTTTTTGACTTAAACTAAATTTTTCACCTTTATAATATGAGTCGATTGCCCTTCTATATAAAGAAGTCACAAGCCCAACATAGGCACTAGATTTCATCCTTCCTTCAATCTTAAAAGAAGAGACACCGGCTTCAATCAAACTTGGAATATCATTAATTAAAGACATATCCTTAGGACTTAATAGATAATCAGTATCTGTAGGTACCCTCTTGTTATTTTCATAAAGACCATATCTTAGTCTACAACACTGGGCACAAGCACCCTTGTTAGCACTTCTATTTTTAGTAGCAGAAGACATTAGACATTGGCCTGAATAAGATACACAGATGGCGCCATGGATAAAGGTTTCAATTGGAATATCTTGTTTACAAGCTTCTTTAATAAAACTCAAACTACTTTCTCTTGCGATAACCACTTTCTTAAAGCCTAATTTCTTACATACATTGATGCCAGCAATATTATGAATATGCATCTGGGTTGAGGCATGTAAGTCAAAATCAGGCATTTCTTGTCTAATTCGATAGATTAAGCCTAGATCTTGTACAATCAAGGCATCAACCTTATGTTTGTAGGCAAATCTAGCCTCATTTAAAGCCATTTCTAGCTCGTTTTCATTAAAAAGAGTATTAATAGTCATATAGACCTTAACACCTCTTAAATGACAGTATTTAACTGCTTCAACAAGTTCCTCATGATTGAAATTATTCGCAAAGGCTCTTGCTGAAAAAGATGTACCACCAAGGTACACCGCATCAGCTCCATAATTAACGGCAGCCTTAAGGCATTCAAAATTGCCACAAGGCGCTAACAATTCTACTTTTCTCATTTCAATAATTCTACTATAAATAATTCTAGCTTTAAAGTATCGTCAATATCACTATTTTGTTTACTATCTAAATCCAAAACAGCTAATCGATCTAACATTGACATAATACCTTTTGATTTTAAGTTTCTTAAAGTTTCTAACGCTTTCGTGATTCGATATGGTGACTTACAACCCAAGATATCACTGGCACCATATGGATCTTCACTATAATAAGATACCTGATATAAAAATCTTAATTGATTTGCCAACAAAGCAATTAAACCATTGATATTAGAATCATTAGTCAATATTCTTCTAGCATAATAGATAGAATCGGATACTTTCTTCTTAGTTAAGGCATTAATCAAATTAAAGACATTTTCTTCGTTACTTGATATTAATAAGCTATTAACTACATCTTCATCAATTTTTTCAGGATACAAGTCTAGAATATCCATGTTTTGTTTAAATAAGGATAAAGAGTTGTTGCAGGCCTTATAAACAATATCGAAACATGATCTATTAAGTCTTACTGTATATTTCTTAGCTACTTCAATACACATATTATAGAAATTCTTAGGATCTACTTTTAAATCATAGACATCCGCATTAGTACTAATATCTTTAAAAGCTTTTAATACTTTCTTGAAGTCGTTGTCATAAGTATAGAAGATTAAAGTATTCTCATAGATTGGTTTCTTACAATATGCGATTAATTCATCTGCCCCTATATCTTCTACTTTTTTCTTTAATAAAGGTGGATCTTTAAAAAGCACTAAAGACTTGTTCGAAAACAAGCCTACAGAGTTTATAGAATCTAATACGTCATAATAGGAGAAGTTTTTAGAACTTCCGTCTACCTTTATTACATCGCTATCCTTATTTTGATTAATAATTTCATTTATCTTTGAATCAATCAAATAAGAATCATTCCCATAAATAATATAAATCATTGTTCCTGACTTACTAAGCCATAGTTATACTTAGCATCCTTAGTAGTCTCAAAGAAAGTCAAGACAATAGAAGCATTTACTTCACTGCCATTATTTAAGTTATATTCATCATTTGCGCTAACTTGAACTTTACTAATAATTACACGATATTCTGAATTTACAAAGTTAGAAACAATATTATTCACAATGTCATTATTATTTGCTACAAAAGAAATGGTTACATCTCTTCTTACAATCGTATTTAATTCAATTGGTTCACTCAAATTAATTGAAATTTGGGAAACCTTGCCATCTAATACATCAGAAAAGTTATAGAACAAATTGACGATATTATCATAAGATACAACACTACCTACATAAACATCTTCACATTGATCAATATAATTTTTCATATTTTCATACTTTGTAAGCTTAGCATCACTAATAGCTAATTCGGTTTCTAAATTTGTAGTATCATACTTTGTAACATTCTCATTATAAGATTTTAAGATAACAGAATAATAGATTAAGCCTAAGCCTAGCATAACAGCTATTAATAATAAGATAATTTCACGATTAGAAAATTTATATTTCAACATTATTTGTTACCTCCAATCGTATTATAGATAATCTCATAAGTACCATGGACTAAAGATTCATTATTCTTATCATAAATAGTACCCTTACAAGTCGCATAAGATATGTTTTCATCACTTTGTAGAACATTTAAAATGTTTGTAACATCTTTAATAGACATAGCAGTTGTATAGACAATAACAGTTTGTCCATCGATTGTATAATTTTCTACATGTTCAAAGCCAATATCTTTTCTAATCATATTAATTATTTGAACTCTTGAAGTACTTAATTGTTCATCATAAGTCAAGAAATCGCCTACTAGATCGTTGTATCTATTTTCTACTTCATCATAATCGCTCATTTGACCATTTAACATATCAATTTGACTTAAATAAGAATTATAATTACTCTCAAGTCTATTAACTGCGCTCAAGGTATCGATTACGGCAAATTTAGTAAAGAATACTAGGAATACCATAAAAATGATGAAACATATAATAGAAATCTTGTTATATTTTTCAGTATTATCAACTATAAAGTTAATATTTTTCTTCTTTGGATAAGCATTTAATTTATTTGACATCTTCAATTACCCCCGAAGCAGTAAAAGTATCCATATTTACATCTAATAAAGCATTTAAGTCCATACAAGTAATATTTAATTCTTTCTTTAAAACATTATTTAATTGTTCATAGTGAATACCACCGCCATATAGATATAAATTATTTAAAGTATTAGATTGATTAGAATAACTATAGTAATTAATAGCTCTATTAATCTTTAAAGCTAAATCATCATAAAAGTTATTAAATAATTCGCTATTTAAAATATCATCCTTGTTGTCTTTTAAATAACGTAATGAAATATGACTATCACAATAGAACTTATCACTAGCCATCTTATTCATATCCTTAATACCATTTTCAAGAATTCTAGTAACATCATATAGGCCGTCTTTAAAGAAGTCGATTCTTGTAAAGCTATAGCCAATATCTACAAGAGCGATATTATCTAAGATATTATTATTAATAAGCATATTAGAAATAGCTACTTGACGAGGCATAGCCTTCACTAGTCTCATGCCAGCTTTTTTAAACATGTCTAAATACTTTTCAATAATGTTTTTCTTAATACAACTAATTACTAATTCTAATTCGACAGGCTTATTTTCACTATCATAGATAGTATCTACATAAGCATAATCATAGTAATAATCATCCTTATTCTTACCAACTACATCCTTAAATTCATAAGGTAAGTTGACTTCAAGTTGTTTAGTATTCATATATGGCATCTTAATTCTATCGATATATACTAAAGAATCCGGAAGCACGATACAAGCATTTTTAGCTTTAATACCATTTTCTTTAATTAAAGTCTTTAATAAATCAGTCATACCATCAAACGCAATCAATTCATCACCTTCAACACAATTATCAGGTGTTTCTGATATAACAAATTTATCTTTAGTAACTAGTTTTATTTCTTTAGATCCGATATCTACACCTAGTAGATCTTTTCTCATAAAGCACCTCCTATAATCCCAATAAAGACAGATACCATGTCACAAATTCTGTCCCATATAATAAACAAATAAAAGTAGAAATCGCAATGCTAGGTCCAAATGGAATCATTGAGTTTCTTCTTCCAATCACAAATATTATACCTATAAAGCAGGCTAAAATTAAATTGAAAAAGTTCAAAATTAAGCCAAAATATAACCCAATCATGAAAAATAATTTAATATCACCACCACCTAATGACTCTTTCTTTAGTATCTTGTCCATAATTAAGCTTAATACTAACAACATACCACCAATCACAAAGCCACCCAGTAGGCTATCAACTAAATTACCATAGCCCATTAAATAAAATAATAACCACCATACAATACCAACAACGATAAATCCATCAGGTATCTCATAATTATTTAAGTCACATAGCGATAGTCCATATAGAATACATATTAATCCTAAATCACGAAGTAGTAATAAGTCTAATATACCGTGTATTAATAAATATATTACAAATATGATTCCTAATAATAATTCCGAAAGGAAATATTTAATAGATACTTTCTTACCACAGTATCTACACTTTCCACCTAGTATCAAATAAGAGAAGACTGGAAACAGATCTAGTATGCCTAGTTTATGATTACAGTTATCACAAACACTTCTCCCTTTCCACCAAGGAATATGATGATATATTCTATCAGCTACACAATTTAGGAAGGATCCAAAAACACTACCTAAAATAAAACAAACTACAATACAATATATCAATATAAATTTAGTCTCATATATACTTATCATTTACCCTTCACCCATTCATATGTAATGTTGCCATTTCCACAAGTTACTTTTATTATCATGGTTCCTTTTAGTCCATTAAATTCTTTTCCATCAATCCTTGGATTGTCCTCATAGTTATATCCTGATAACTTATATCCAACAATAGTATTCTTAACATCATCAAAGTAGCCTACATAATAGTCACCTACTTTATGAGTACATAATTCTCCCTTAGCACAATCATTAACAGGACAATCCATACCATTAGAACTATTTACTTTTGTGACACTCTCACATGTATTTAAGGTAAAGGAATCACTACCCTTATTTACTTTATTACCTAACCAACCAAACCCATTACAAAGAATCAAGATAATCTCTATCCCCAATACTATTAAGATAACTAATTCTAATACGTTTATACTTCCTTTTTTATTATTTACCATCGATAGTTACCCAATTTAAAGCGCGTACATTGAATTTATTTCTAATGATTGACTTATCTTTATAGCCTATATCTAAGTCAACCGTAAATAATTTATTTGTATCATCATATGTAATACTATGAATCTTAGCACCTAAATCATTAGTGTATGCTGCATTACCTAAAAGATAATTCTTTTTATCATTATCACCCAATGCAATTCTTCCATAATTATCACCAGCATCATAGCCGCTTTCATACAAAACATAAATTTTACATAAATTTGACTCATCTATTTGATAAGAAACGCTCTTTATCGTCTCAACTTCATTAGTAGTGCCTTCTTTATAACTAATTTTATTGGTAAATCTTAATTCATTCGTTAATAAAGAACTTATGGTGTTGTATAGTTGACTTGCTTCTGATTGCCTAATGGATTCTTTATATTGGTTACTGGATAAAATAACACCAGTTATTAAACCACCGGTTACTAAGCTTAATATAAGTATAGCGACTAACAATTCGATTAAAGAAAAGCCCTTATTATTATTCATAATAGTAATAGCCTCCCTCACTTTTGAAAATTTCAGCACTCACCTTTCCAGATATCTCGCCAATAATATTTCCATTATTATCAGTTAAAGTAATATCTAATTTATCACCAACTTTTGTTCCCTCTTTTAAAAATGGTTCAATATGTGATTTAGTTTTATTGTTTATTTTAGCAGCAGTAACAATACTTCCTTGTAACATTAGAATACATAGAGCTACTATTAATAAAGATACTAATACTTCAATTAAAGATTCACCATGATTATTTAAAAGTTTTTTCATGATTATTCTACCTCCCCTAAAGAAGCCTTATCATATATCCAAGTTATTTTATTTCCATCTATTCTAAAAGTATATCTATTGTATACAACATTACCATTATCATACTTAAATGATATAGAAGCAGGAATTTCAGATGAGGAACTAGCTCCAAAATTAATTTTATAAGAACAAGTAATATCAGATAGATTATCGCCTTTTATTACGATTTTTCCTTCTGTATGTCCGCTAGTTGCATTCCTATTAATGACTATACTAGATATATCTACAATTATTCTTTTTAATGAATCATCACTTGCTGTAATAGAATAAACCTTTGTACCATTATCATCTACAAATTCATAACCACCTTTATTATCGCTTGAGTATTCAGTAATTTTATTCGATAAAAATAACACTGCAGAATCTAATTCTATATTCTTTTGAATTGTTTCTTTATAAGAAGCCTCTCTTTTAACACCAGAAGTAGCTGCTACTATAATCACCAAAGAAACTACAGTAGCAACTAAGAATAATAACAACGCAAAAAGGATTGAAACTCCTGATTGACTATTTAATTTTTTCTTTATAGTTTTCATTCTGTTCCTCCTACATTTGCAGATTCATAATAATTTACTTTGATATCTTCACTATATTTATAGATCTCAATAGATTCACCACTTGAATCATTAGTAAAACGTTTGTTCGTTGCATCTAATCCAATATATCCCCTAATATAATTGTCATTATATAGTTTTTTAACATTATCTTTGTCTATATAATTCCACGATTGTGCTGTTTTTGAAGTTGTCAAATAATATCCTAAATAATAACCAGCATTTAAATAATTATTAACTACAGAATTATATAGATATTTGTTTGTTTTTCTTGTCCAAATTAAATTAGGATTGTCACTTGAAATATAAACATTACCAAAAACATCTATCTTCTTAGAAATTATTTCTGCATTTCTATAGTAAGAATCATCATTTTTTGCATTCTCTGAAGACATAGCATAATCACCAGAAACAATTAAATAATTATTGTTTTCTTCGAAATCGTTAACTTTTGTATATCCTTTAATCTTAAAAATGGCATTTAGTGATAAATCATTATCTAGAAATAAATTAGCGTATCCATCTTTATCTACAACTTTAGTTCCATCATCTTGGAAAAATCCTTCGAATGTATATCCATCTTTTAAATTATAAGTAGGTATATCCACATGGCTTAATATAGTACCCTTTTCATAATTGATTACACTAGAACTTTTATTTCCATTTATATCAGTAGCATTTAAAGTCAATTTAACCGCTTCATTCCAATGAGCTTGTAATTCTACAGTTTTGTTTTCATCGTTGATATGTACTAATAGATATTGATTAAATAATTCTTTTTCAAGTATTTTTCCGTCTGCATCAGCAACTTTAACATCATCAGAATCATACCATCCTTCAAGGATATAACCATCTTTAGTAGTGTTTGTTAATGAAATATTACTAAAATCATCATAACTTCTAGTAATTGTTTCTAAATTAGATCCTTCACCGATTAAAGCACTATTAAAGCTAATTTGACTGCTCTTAGGTACATATTTAGCTTTTAAGTAAACATCTTTATTTTGTGCTGTAAAAGATTCTACTTTACTACCATTTTCATCATACCAACCATTAAACTCATATCCTGTTTTTAGATCAGGTTTGATATCAGTTAAAACAACATCGGTACCAACAGTTAATTCAATTACCTTAGTAGCATGATTTTCAATAGTGCCACCATTCGCATCTAAGGTTAACTTATAAGGTACTGTATTGACAGTAACTGGTACTTCCAATGGGAAAGTGTCACCATTATTGTTTCTAATATTTACTTTAAGAGTACATTCAAATGTATCATATTTATATCCTCTATAAGAAAATGTAATAGCACGAGTATTATAGTCATTATTAGAAATACTATTTGTTACTAAGTTATATAGTTTGATATCTACTAGACCATTATTAATCTCGTTTTGAATATCTGGATTACTTGAACTTAATGAAATATCATCAATTATTACTTTTTTAATCAAATCATTATTCACTGTAGCATTTGGATCATTTCTTTCATAAATGAAATATTTACTTTCATTATTCTTTGGACCAAATGTTCCATAACTTGGACTTGTAGCCATTGTTGCTAAGTTTGTATCATTAATTGTTATTTCGCTATAATTATTGCCACAAATACCTACTGTATAATTAGTTAAGATATTAATGTTGGCACTAGAACTATATTTATTACCATTATAATCATAGGTTGCAGTGGCTGTAACAATACCATTGAAACCATTTGAAGTAATCTTAAATATATCTTTATAATTATCATCTATTTCAAACGCATTTTGTTCCTCTGTACCAATCTTAGAGGAAGTAATAGTCCAAGTAACTATATCTGAGTAATCCTTAGTAACATCAGAAGCTGTAGCTAGTATGAATTTTTCGATACCTGCAGAAACTTTTTTACCATATCCAAATACTTTCGTTTCACCAGAATTCATATAAATAGTATGTTCTGGTTGAATAATTAAATTTAAGTTTGCAGTAACAACTAAGTTAAACTTGGCACCAAAAGAAATTCCATCAACCTTCCATGCAGCAGTGATATCAGTAGCACCAGCCTTCATAGCCTTAACATTAATCTTATAATTACCATCAGCATCCTTAATATATAAATTGCCATCACTATATTGTGCTAATTCAGCATATTCACTTTCTTCAACAGTAAATGATAAATCTGTAATATTCTGGCCACTACTATTTAGTACAAATTCTTTATAGGCAAAGCCATCATTACTCATATCATCAAAGATATCGATAGTTCCACTACCCTGTTCAAAATAAGCACTTTCTAAAGGCCATGAACCATAATGTACATTAACTGTTCTCTTGCCTTCTTCTTGTTTGATAACTGTTGGGAAAGGATAATCCTTTCCTGTTAAAGACATGTTTCCAGCAGAGAAAGAATACTTACCATTGACAACATTGCCACTATCATCTTCTGTACTTACATCACCAAAAACAGTAGCACCTAATGTTCCATTCATAGTAGAATTGGATAATTCTTCATATTTCTTAGATGTATTGTTTATATCTAAGGAACTATCTCCATTATTCATTCCTGAACTATTGTTAGTGCCACTAAAATATTGAGAAATAGGCAAAGAAGAGCCTAAAACCATTTGTTTAATTTGATCTTCAGTCCAAGATCTCAAGTACGAATAAGCATTATTCCTACTAAAATAATAAGCAGGAGCCTTGCTCATATCGATTTTTCCACTTCTTTCAAGATAATAGCAATTTCTAATATCAACTTTAACAGCACCTTGTCCGTATCTATCAGCAGCACTTGTCATCATGGTAATAGAACGAATTGTTCCTTCTAAGGCAGGAAAATCCATATATGTGTAGCAATTCTTAATTTTTGGATTGCCATCCTTTATATTAGAATTTCCAGTAAAGTTTTGATAATTCATAGTAAAACCGCTACCTGCGATACCTGCAAGATAAATATTAGTACTACCATTTACATATGCATTTTCGTTGCTACTAACAGAAACATAATTTGTATATACATCATATTTCTTTCTATATGTTTCTTTTAAAGTATCTGCACCAACCTTAATGGAACCGCCGCTATAACTATTGGTTACCTCATCTTGTACTGCACCAGAAATACCACCAACACGAATAAAGTTTCCCCATTCAGCTTGTGTGAATTTGCCATTAGTACCTTCATGTTTACAATTAATTTCAATATCTACAACCGCAGAACATCTATCGATATTAACATTTGATACGCCTATCAAACCACCTACATTAGCTTCACCCAATGTTAGAGTATTTTTACTATCATCAATAACCTTATAACCAGCAATAGCACAATTTTCTATCTTTGCATTAGCTTCGTTGTTATAGCCATAGGCAATACCAACTAAACCGCCCAAAGCATAAGCGCCATTATTATCGGTATTTTCAGTAGATCTTGTAATTATAGCACCTTGCGTACTATATAGAATAGTATTCTTTAAGTTAGCATCTACAGTAACGCCAAATAAACCAACTGTAAAACTCTTTGAATTGATTTTTAATTCTTGAATCTTATAACTTTGTCCATCATATGTACCACCAAACCAACTATACAGAATTGCATTATAGCTGCTTGCAGAAGAAGTACTTTGCCCTGAAATTGGTACAAAATTTTCAATATCTTTAGCGTTCAAATCATGTGATTGTTTAAATACATAATTCTTCGCAACACTATTTCCTGCACCACTTGAACTTTGATTTCCAGTACCATTTGGAATTGTTGTATACATCAAATAATTAAATTTTTGGTAATTGGATGTATCTACTAAATTCTTAGAACTACTATTTGATGAATTCCAGTTGATATATTGAAGTTGATCTGCACTTCTAACTTCATAAGGATTATTATCTAAACCTGGTTGCTTATTAATGAACTGTTGAGCATTAGAATCACTTGTGGTCAATTTTGTATTAAAAGATATTGCATTCGCAAAGAATGGAGAAATTGTAAAATTATAAGTCTCATCGCCTAAAGTTAATTCAATATTTCCATTAGGCTCTTCACCCTTTAAATAAATATAACTCTTACTTGTATCAGTTGTAGTTGTATAAGGGTAGAACTGAATATGGGGCATTTGACGCTCTAGTTCAGCCTTAACATCAGTATTGATTGAAGATGAACTCACTAAATTAGTAAATTTTTGAGTCTCTGTAGTAATATCTACACCTTTTCCGTAGTAAAAACCATAACCATATTCAGTTATTACACCACCATCATCATGTTGCGTACAAAGGTTAGAACTGTAAGCTAAGTTACCGTAAGAAGAACCAATAAAAGTAATCTTATAACCGTTGTTTTGACCTTGTTCCTCATGCTCCCAATAGAAAACACCAACAACACCAAGTTCAGGCTTTACTTGCCATTCTCCATAATGAATTAATTTATCATCGCTATCCTTAACAATAGCTCTATAAGGATAATCAACTTCATTTCCATCTAAGCTAGTAGTTAAATTATGATACTTAGAAGTAGCAGCTTTACTATTGCCCTTTAGAGTAACCAATTCCTCATAAATCTTATTAACACCGCTAGTTTCATTTGTGCCATCAAAAGAATATAAGCTATCAATATAGTTAAAACTACCACCATGTAAGTAATAAGAATTATTTACAGTACCACCACCAAAATTAGGTGCGAAGTTATAAGTCTTAGAGCCATTACCTGATGAAATCAAAGAAGTGGCACAATATGAATTATTAATAGTACCAGTATTATAACCCGCAAAACCAGCAATTTTTGTATCGCCATCTGGTGCCTTGCTTTCAATTAAAGAAATACCATAAGTATTGTCAATAATACCTTCGTTATAACCTACAAAAGATCCTGCATAAGCAGTTGCTGTATTCATATCGATACTTAATTTAGGCAAATCAGCAGCACTATTTGTGATGGAACCGTTAGCTGAATTATAGCCTACTAAACCGCCAATATAAACTGTAGAGTTACGATAGCCATAAATTTTTCCTTGCTCACCCGCTAAGTAATATCCTGCGATAGCACTATTATCAATAACACCATCATTGTAACCAACAAGCACACCAAAATAAGCATCTTGGTTAGAACCAATAGGTTCCTTTCTTGTCACATTATATGAAGAGCCATTTATCGCATATTGAGTAGCAACCACAACATCCTTAATAGTTCCACTATTATAGCCAAATAATCCTATATAAGTACCTGATTCAGTTTTGAAGTTAATATTGTTAATTTCGAAAGATCCACCCTTATATGTACCAATAAATGAATCATTCTTTGTTTCGCCTATTGGGACTTGATAAGTTACAACTTTTTTATTAGTACCAAAATTAGTCCACTCATAAGCAACATAATCCATTTTTCTTTCTTGAGTATAAGTAACATTATTACCTAAAATATTGCGATAATCCTTATATAAAACAGCAAGATTATTTAAATGATGTGGAGATCTAATATAAACATTGTTAGGTACTTCAGGCTTTGTATCACTTTCTATTGCGCTATGACCAAAATGAGGATTAAAGTAGAAAGTTTTTGAACCACTCTTTGTACTAATCACACACTTTTTATAGAAGCCTTCAATAGCGGTATTAAAGTTTGTTATATCAATTGGATAAACTCGATAATTGACATTACCCTTGGTTACTTCATAATAAGTAGATGAAAAATCTATCTTATTTCCATCAACCTCAAAACTGCCACCCTTAATAATATCGGTAGTTCTAAAGGCAACACCATAGCCATCACCAACAATATCATTCTTATCATTTAAAGAGTTTTCAACGTTAGCACCATCAAAACCATAAACTTCTCTAGTGCCAACTTTATATTTCTCATAATAAACTAAAGAACCTGGCGCAAAAGAAGCACTCCAGTCACCATAATGTTTCATGCCAACTAGCTTATGATAATTATAAGAAGTTAAAGAAGTACCCATTAACTTATATGGATAAGAACTAATACCAGTTAAGTTAAAATCATCACCTAAGTTTGTTGTTAATTCATTATAGTAATCTCCAACATCTGTATTTTTATCACCTCTTAAAAAATAAACATTTTTTGAATTAACAGAGCTTTTAACAGTTGCGTAATATATTGAATTATCTTCTTTAGTATCTAAAGTGATACCTGTATTTGTACCAATTAATCTTGTATTATCTAAATATCCTTTTGCAATAACTGTATATGAATTCTTAATCTCATTTACTTCTCCAAATACAAGACCTGCTAGTTTAGCATCATCACTTCCATCAGTTCCAATAAATCCAGCGCTATATGCACTAGAAATATTAATAGTGCCATTACCTTCACCTACTAAACCACCAACTGTATTACCATATAAGTAACAATCAGTATAAGTTTTATTAATATTTATAGTTCCCTCATTTTTACCAATTAAACCACCGGTAATAGCATTCTTATTACTTAAACCAATATTTGTAGCTACAAAAGATGAACTAATATTTAAAGTACCCTTATTTAAACCAACTAAACCGCCAGATACTTCTTGTCCATAAATCCATCTAACAGCCTCTAAATAATATTTACTATTAATATTAGTTGGAATATCAATTGTATTGTCTAAATAAATACCACAATTATTAATTGTTACACCACCGCTATTAATTGTACTGATTAAACCACCCGCAACAGTATCATTACCATAGACTCTTTCACCAGTCATGTTTAAATCAGTAATACTTAAATTATGATCAACAGTATTAAATAGACCGCTTCTGCTAGCAAGCCCTTTAATAGTAAAACCTTTACCATCCAATAATCTTAAATTACTATTAACAATTCCTTTAAAACAAGGAACCACTACGCCATTAACATTACCAGTATTACTTATTCTATTAATAGAGATAGTTCCATTAATATAAGAATCAATATATGTTGTACTAAACTTTCCATCTTTATTAAAATCAATATCGTTTAATAACAATGCTTTTGAGTAATCCTGATATACACCACTCTCGCTATGAAGATTTTGTAGATGACGACCATTAGAAATATAAGCTGTATTATTATCGTTACCATTATCTTTTCTATCCGCAAAAATACTGTTGCCAACAGTTGTCTTATCATAACAAATTACAGTGCCCTCAGTGCATTCTGTATTAGTAGTTAAAGTAATATCATCACCAGCAGTTAAACCACTAAAAATAGACTTAAATCTCTTTGATTCGCTGCTTAGATCATCAATCAAGAAATCAAAAGTATAGTTATTACCAACCTTACTTATCTTGTAATAATCTTTATTGAGTTGTGTTTCAGCAACACCATTAGTTTTATATGAAGCTACATCAGTAACAGGATTATAAAAATATGTAACTGTTTTACCATGTTCATCTCTAAATTCAAAAGTAAACTTTACAGTCTTAATATCTACACCAGGACCAATTCTTCCCTTAATAACAGCTCTATTAACTTCTTCCTCAGAATAAATCTTTGCTGAAGAAATAGTTATAGTTTTTGTAGAACTACCAGAACCTGGAGTACTGCCCCCATAATAGCCAAGCTTAGCACCCTTTTCTAAACGAATTTGTTTCAATCTATAATTACTTAAATAATCCTTGTTTCCAGGTGAATATTCTTCACTAACATCAATCAAATCTTCACTATAATAAACCGCATAAACAAAAGGAACCGTTAAATTAGCAGGATCTGTAAAAGAATTCCTTTTTGCATAAGGCATATATTCGACAACAAAATGGCAATTCTTTAAAGAATCATCAATCACATTTGATCCAATCAACGCTTCTAATTCGCTTATATTCTTACTAGTGAAATAATAAATTGAATTCTCATTAATCGCATCATTATCAACGGTATTATCATAATCACCAGGAACATTGCCTAATGGACTAATATAACTCTTACCACTAGGATCATACAAATTACTCAAACCACTTGTATATAATTCACTTAATCTATTCTGTACAGCTGTATAAATAATCTCAGCCTTATCATCTAATTCCATTTGTCTTAAATTCTTTTTAATAGTAAAAACACCTGGCACAGCCAACGCAAAAAGGATAACTAAAATAGTTATTGTTAATAATGTTTCTGTTAATGTAAAACCCTTATTCTTCTTATTCATAACTAAAAACAGTAGTATCTCTCCTACTACTAAATATTTTAGCATACGAAATTAACCATATAGTTATATTTATCATTGATTTTTATATTTTTTTATAGAATAATAATTATAGAGGGTAATACTCGAAAAAGGAGAAAATAAGAAATGAACAAATCAAACAAAAAAGGTTTTACATTAGCTGAATTACTAATTGTTGTTGCTATCATTGCTGTATTAGTAGCTATTGCAATTCCTGTATTCACTGCACAATTAGAAAAGTCAAGAGAAGCTGTAGATGCTGCTAATATTAGAGCTAAGTATGCTGAATTGATGGCAGATGGTATAACTGGAACAGTTGGGAAAAACGAAGATGGTTCTGCTAAAACATACGAAGTTACTTTAGAACAAGAAAGAGACGAATGGCAAACTGCTGATTTAAAAAATGGATTAGATAAGATTATGACACTTAGTGGAGAACCTAAAAAAGGTAAAAAAGTTACATTGACATATGATTCTACTAAAACTGGAAAAGAAATTATTACTTGTACATTTGCTTCATAATTGTTAATACTAAGTAAATTTATATTTTTATAAGATATTAAAAACACTATTGACTGATTAACTTCAATAATTATTCAATAGTGTTTTTTGATTTACGCCATTAATTTTGCTTATGTTATTTACATCCGAATAAAAAACTTAAGATATATAATTATCAAACTATAAAGAATATCGTTGCAAACAACATACCAAATATAAATCCACCTAAATGAGCTTTCCAACCTACACCAGGCATAAAATTAAATGATAAGTTAATAAGTATAGTTACCATTAAAGATCTATTACTTAATACTGCAGAAATGCCTCCTATCATCAATATAAGTTTTAGTTCAAATGCTAATAAACCATAGATACCACCAGATAAGCCAGCGCTAATACTTATATCATTCCCAATAAATAATGCACATATATTCCCTACTACAATTGATCCTAATATTAGTATAAGAAACATTCCATGTCCTAATAACATTTCAATATAACATCCTAAGTTATACATACAATATAGATTCATCAATAAATGTCCTACACTCATATGTACAAACCCAGCAGTAAGTAGTCTATATAATTCTTTATTAGAAGATAAAGGTTTAATTAAAGCACCACATTTTTGTAGTGCTACATCTTCACTATCATACCTTTGCAATTGATATTCTCTAATAAAATTCAATACACATATAAGTATGATAATAAATGTTACATAACTATTTCCAAACATATAATTAATTTCCAAAATGTATTTCATGTTCAGGATGATTATCATTACATGTATATACAATTTCATAACCTGTAGAATGGGAACTTAGCATGTAATTTCCTGCTATCAAAGATGAATTGGTACCGTCCAAATGTTTATATGTTTTAAAGTCAACTTGTAAATTATTGTGTACTGTACCAGTAGTTATATAATCAGCTTGCAATTCAGCATAATAGGATCTAATATTAGCCCAATCTGTAGCTACTTCAGATTTATGTTTCTGTACAGTAAACACAGGTATCGCAATTGCTACTAGTACTGCAATAATAGCTACCACAATAAGTAGTTCAGCTAAAGTAAATCCTTTTCTATTTGTTTGTTTCATGGTCTAATTTGAATCCTTTCTATATGAGTGCACATATTATTGTCATCATTATATTCTAAGAACACACCATTTAGTATCGGATTGCTCATAGATACAGTGAATCTAGTTTGTTCATTAAAAATAAGCTTTCTAATACATTCATCTATGTCTCTTCCAATAATAGAATCAAAAGGACCGCACATTCCTACATCAGTCATAAAGGCTTTACCATCAATAATCTGTTCATCAGCTGTTTGAATATGAGTATGAGTACCGAGTACTGCATTTATCTTATTCTTATAGTATTCAAAGAAAACTCTTTTTTCAGCAGTTGTTTCAGCATGATAATCAACGATATATAAGTCAATATTCTTAGATAAAGTATCTTTTAAAATCTTATCCATCGCATTATAAGGATTAGTTGCATATTCTTCTTGCATAACAAGGCCTAATAAGTTAACTACACAAATCTTCTTACCCTTACACTTAAAGATACGATAGCCCTTACCTAAACCATTAATATGATTGTATGGACAAACTAACTTATTCATCTCATCTAAGTGATCAATAATTTCTTTCTTAGAGAAAGTATGATTACCCATAGTAATACAATCAATACCATAAGACATGAATTCATTATAGATTTTAATAGTTAGACCCTTACCATGAGCAGCATTTTCGCCATTAACAATAATGAAATCAGGTTGATATTTGTCTTTCAATGAAGGCAAAAAGTCGCGAACTACTTCGCGACCTCTTTTACCAACAATGTCTCCTAAAAATAAAATCCTCATTATTTAGCAATTTCGTTAGCACGCATCTCACGAATAACTGTAACCTTGATTTGACCAGGATAAGTTAATTCGTTTTCAATACGATCCTTAATCTCTCTAGCAAGCAATGTACACTTACTATCATTTACTTTATCAGGTAATACCATAACTCTGATTTCTCTACCAGCTTGAATAGCAAATGCCTTATCAACTCCATCGAAGTCATTGGCAATCTTTTCAAGATTCTCAAGTCTTTCAATATAGTTTTCCATACCCTCATATCTTGCGCCAGGTCTTGCAGCACTTAATGTATCTGCAGCAGCAACAAGATAAGAAATAATACCTGTAGGTTCCTTATCACCATGGTGAGCCTCAATAGCATTTATTACTACTTCATTTTCACCATACTTCTTAGCTAATTTAGCACCAAGCTCAACGTGTGTTCCCTCTTGTTCAAAGTCAACAGCCTTACCGATATCATGTAATAAACCAGCTCTTTTAGCTAGATTTTGGTTTAAGCCTAATTCAGCAGCCATCATACCAGAGAAAGCAGCAACTTCCATAGAATGCTCTAAGCCATTTTGGCCATAAGAATATCTATATCTTAATCTACCAATTAGCTTAACTAATTCCTTGTCCATTCTACCAATCTTTAGTTTGAAACAAGCTTCCTCACCATATTTCATGATATTCTCATCCATTTCCTTAGAAACCTTATTAACTACATCCTCAATTCTACCTGGTTGAATACGACCATCTTTAATTAAGAACTCAAGAGCAAGTCTTGCAGTCTCTCTTCTAATTGGATCAAAACAAGAAATTGTAATAGCCTCAGGAGTATCATCGATAATTAGATCAACACCAGTAGCTTGTTCAATAGCTCTGATATTTCTACCTTCTCTACCAATGATTCTACCCTTCATCTCTTCATTTGGTAAGGCAACCACAGAAACTGTTCTATCAATACTCTCTTCTTGAGAATATCTTTGAATAGCAGTGGCAATAATTTGACGAGCCTTTTCCTTAGCTCTTAGCTTTGCTTCTTCCTCTTGTTCATGGATATAGCTAGCTACCTCATTCTCCATCTTCTTCTCAACAGCTTCCATTAGTTCATCATGAGCCTCTTGTTGACTCATGTTAGAAACACGCTCCAAAAGCGCAATTTGACCATCAATCCTAGATTGAAGTTCAGCTTCCATTCTATTTAATTGGGCAGTCTTGTCATCAACTTTCTTTAGCTTTTGATCAAGACTCTTTTCCTTAGCATTCAAATTCTCATCACGAAAATTTAGAGAATCCTCTCTTCTAAGGATCTTAGCTTCTTGATCTTGCAATTCTGATTTTCTTTCTTTAATTTCTTTCTCAGCTTGAAGTTTCAATTCATAAGCTTGCGTCTTGCTGTCAAGAACAGCTTGCTTTAAAGTGTTCTTAGCTTGTTGCGCAGCCTCTTCTAAGACTTTCTTAGCCTCATCCTTAGCCTTATTTAAATGTGACTTGTTAACCAAAAACATTACAATAACGCCAACGAATAGACCAATAACACCAAATAAAACGGAAGTAAAGTTAAATTCTGTCATAACTTTCCTCCTATTACTTTATTAATCGTGGAATAAATCCTTAATAATTATAAGATAATTGACAAATTTTCACAATGGAGATTTTCTAGGTCTATGTTTATGCTACCTTTCCAACCTAGAATTAACTATTTTTATTACTTTTCCAACTTTTAATACAAAAAAAGAGACATGGCTAAGCCACATCTCTAATAACATAATCATCGCCTTCAACATCAACCAAGATCTTCTTACAATCAGGATTAGCGATTACAAATCTAGCTAACTTAGACTCAACCTCTCTTTGGATATGACGTTTCATAGGTCTAGCACCAAAGTTTGGATCAAAGCCTTCCTTAGAAATCTTATCAATAGCCTTATCAGAGAATGATAATTCAACATCATTGTCTTTCATTCTGTTAACTAATTGATTGATAAATTTCTTAGCAATATCCTTAATAACTGTTTCATTTAATGGATTAAAGATAATAATCTCATCAATACGATTCACAAACTCAGGCTTAAAGGCATTCTTAATAGCCATATCATATTCTTTAGCCTTCTTTTCTTTATCTGGTTCAAAGGCAAACTCAGAACCTAGGTTAGAAGTCATAATAATTACAGTATTCTTAAAGTCTACAGTAACACCCTTAGAATCAGTAATTCGACCATCATCTAATATTTGTAACAAAATATTAAAGACATCAGGATGAGCCTTCTCAATCTCATCTAACAAGACAATAGAATAAGGCTTTCTTCTAACAGCCTCAGTCAATTGACCACCCTCTTCATAGCCTACATAACCAGGAGGAGCACCAATTAATCTAGACACTGAGAACTTCTCCATATATTCAGACATATCGATACGAACAATCTTGTTTTCATCATCAAACAATTGTTCAGCTAATGCCTTAGCAACCTCAGTCTTACCTACACCTGTTGGACCCAAGAACAAGAATGAACCAATCGGTCTATTAATATCACCAATATTAGCCTTATTTCTCAAAATTGCATCAGTAACAAGCTTTAGGGCATCATCTTGTCCCATGACTCTTTCTTTTAAGATATCATCAAGCTTTAACAACTTATCTCTTTCAGTCTTTAATAACTTTGTAGTCTCAATATGAGTCCACTTAGATACAACCTTGGCAATAGCCTCTTCATCAACTACTTCTGACAACATTCTGCCATTCTTATCAGCTTCTTTTGAAGCCTTAATCTTAGCCTCTAAACTTGGAATAGTAGAGAACTTCAATTCAGAAGCCTTGGCATAATCACCAGCCTGCTCAGCATTTGTATACTCTAGCTTTGCCTTCTCTAAGTCTTCCCTTAAAGTCTTACTTTGAATTAGTTCTTTCTTCTCATCCAACCACTTAGCATGCAAAGTATTATACTTTTCATTAACTTCCTTCAAATCATCTTGAAGATCAGCTAAACGCTTCATGGCCTTTTCATCATCCTTTTCCTTCTTCAAAGATACCTCTTCAATCTCCAACTGTTTCTTCTTATGCTCAAGCTCATAAAGCTCAGTAGGCATAGAATCCATATCAACTCTTGTAGAAGCACAAGCCTCATCAATCAAGTCGATAGCCTTATCTGGAAGGAATCTATCTGTAATATAACGATTAGATAATACAGCAGAAGCGATAATAGCCTCATCCTTAATAGTTACACCATGATGAGCCTCAAATCTATCCTTTAGGCCTCTTAGAATTGAAATAGTCTCTTCAACACTCGGTTCATCTACAGTAACCTTTTGGAAACGTCTTTCTAGTGCTGCATCCTTTTCAATATATTGTCTATATTCATCAAAAGTAGTAGCACCAATACACTTTAACTCACCACGAGCTAACATTGGCTTTAACAAATTAGCAGCATCCATGGCGCCACTGCTCTTACCAGCACCGACAAGATTGTGAATCTCATCGATAAACATGATGACTTGGCCATCCTTATCCTTAACAGCCTTTAAAACTGACTTTAATCTTTCCTCAAATTCACCTTGATACTTAGCACCAGCAATCAAAGAACCTAAGTCTAGTTCATATAGTTCCTTATCCTTTAAAGAAGCAGGAACATCACCATTAAAGATACGCCATGCCAAACCTTCTACAATCGCAGTCTTACCAACACCTGGCTCACCAATAAGAACTGGATTATTTTTAGTCTTACGACTCAAAATTTCAATTACTCTTCTTATTTCCTCATCTCTACCGATGACAGGATCAATCTTACCTTCTTTGACATCAATAACTAGATTTCTACCATACTTCTCTAGTGGATTGATGTTGTTTTCATCATTTTGATTATTGATCATAGTTGTTCCCCTTTCTTTATTAATCTTATCCATAAGATCTTTCTTATTAAATCTAATATGCTTTCTCAATTGCTTAGTAAACGAAGAATCATTAAACAATTCAACAGCGAACAAATCTAAAGCACCTAAGTATTTATCGCCCTTTTCCCTTGAAAGCTTTAACGCTTCATTATAGCTTTCATATAAATATCTACTAATGGAAGGATCATTTGTAGAATCATTACTAGGAAGACTATTAAGAGAATTATTAGTAACATTAATCAGGTCATTAACATCACACTTTAATTCGCTAAGAATCTTTCTAATATCATCATCATCAAGATAAGCCTTAAACATATGCTCATCACATATCTCTGGATTGTGATAATCCTTACAGATATTCAATGCTTTAATTAAGATTTTCTGTAACTTTTCAGTCGTCTTCTCTAATTCCATAATTCTCCTTTCTAGCACTTTAACTACTAGAGTGCTAATACACTTTATTTTTAAAGTAAGGAATTACCCTTACTTAAAAGATTTCTTAAACTTATCAAACACTGATTCCTTAGAACCCTTGCCTTGTAACTTAGTATAAAGTTCCTTTTCCTCTCTACTTAACTTAGTAGGAATAACAACCTTAATCACACAATATTGATCACCAACCGCATTAGTTCTAAGTGACTTAACACCATATCCCCTTAAACGTAACTTTTGACCAGGTTGAGTACCGGCTGGAATATTTAATTCACATTCACCATTACGAGTAGGCACATCAATTGTCGTACCAAGGGTTGCATCAACTGCCGAAATTGGAACTTCAACATAGATATCATTGCCCTCTCTTACAAAGAAGTCATGAGACTTAACGATAATTTCAATATACAAGTCACCATTATCACCACCGTTATAGCCTCTTTCACCATAACCAGCAACTCTTACTTGTTGACCTGTTGAAATACCCGCTGGAATCTTAATCTCTACGGTTTCTACCTTAGTTTCATAACTTGCACCACCACATCCAGGACACTTATTAGTAATAATCTTACCACTGCCATGACAATCAGGACAATCAACAACTGACTGCATCATACCAAATGGTGTACGCTTAGCACTTGTCACCTTGCCACTACCATTACATCTAGGACACGTCTTAATATCACTAGCTGACTTAGCACCAGTGCCATTACATTTAGGACACTTACGATCTACTGATACTTTAATAGTCTTAGTAGCACCTTTGACTGCCTCTAAGAATTCAATAGACATTTGAACATATTTGTTCTCGCCTTTAATTGGACCACTTTGTCTAGAAGAACCTCTACTAAAGCCTCCAAAACCGCCCATGCCTCCCATGAATTGAGAGAAGATATCACCTAAATCGTCAAAGCCTCCTGAGAAATTAGAGAAGCCACCTTGTCCCATATTACCTTCAAGACCATCAAAACCATAGTTATCATATATCTGCTTCTTTTGATCATCAGATAGTACTTCGTAGGCCTCATTTATTTCCTTAAACTTCTCTTCAGCATCCTTAGCCTTATTTACATCAGGATGATACTTTTTGGCCAATTTACGATAAGCTTTTTTTATTTCATCGGCACTAGCACCCTTAGAAACACCTAGTACCTCATAATAATCTCTTTTTGCCATATTTATATCACCTTCCTTGTATGTTCAAAGAAGGAATTGCTTCCTTCTTTATAATATTAGTCTTTCTTTGTAAAGTCTGCATCTACTACATCATCTGTAGGATTACTGCTTGGACCTTGTTGACCTTGCGCTTGAGCTTGTTTGTACATAGCCTCAGACATAGCTTGAGCTGCCTTTTCAAGTTCATCTAGCTTAGTCTTTAAAGTAGCATAGTCATTTTCATCAACAGCCTTTTGAAGTTCATCTCTTAACTGCTTAACTTGCTTCTTTTGATCCTCAGTAACATTAGGATTTTCAGCCTCTAGAGTTTGATCGATTTGAGCAATGAAACCTTCAGCTCTATTCTTTAATTCGATCTCTTCCTTACGCTTTTCATCAGCATCCTTGTTATCCTCAGCCTCTTTTACCATTCTATCGATTTCTTCATCACTTAAACCATTAGGATTAGAAATTGTAATATCTTGAGACTTGTTAGTAGCCTTATCTGTAGCTGATACATGAACGATACCATTAACATCGATATCAAACTTAACTTCAATTTGTGGAACACCACGTCTTGCTGGTGCAATACCAGTTAATTGGAAGTTACCAAGAGTCTTATTGTCGTTAGCCATTGGTCTTTCACCTTGTAATACATGGATATCAACAGCTGGTTGGTTATCAGCAGCAGTTGAGAAGATTTGTGACTTACTTGTAGGAATTGTTGTATTACGTGGAATCAATACAGTCATAACACCACCTAATGTTTCAATACCCAAAGACAATGGAGTAACATCTAGTAACAATACATCATGAGGATTTTCACCACCTAAGATACCACCTTGAATTGCAGCACCCATAGCCACTACTTCATCTGGGTTAACAGACTTGTTAGGTTCCTTGCCCAATTCTTTCTTAACAGCTTCTTGAACAGCAGGAATTCTTGTTGAACCACCAACTAGTAATACTTGATTCAAGTCATTAGGACTTAAGTCAGCATCCTTTAGAGCTTGTTTAACTGGAACTACTGTTCTATCAACCAAGAACTTAGTCATCTTATCGAAGTTAGCTCTTGTTAAATCTGTTTCAAAGTGTAATGGACCAGATTGATTAGCTGAAATGAATGGTAGAGAGATATGAGCTTGTAAAGTACCACTTAAATCTTTCTTAGCCTTTTCAGCAGCTTCCTTCATTCTTTGAAGAGCCATACGATCAGCCTTTAAATCAATATTGTATTGTTTCTTGAACTCATCAGCCATCCAATCAACAATAACATTATCGAAGTCATCACCACCTAAATGGTTATCACCAGCAGTAGCTAAAACTTCAAATGTACCTTCTGACATATCAATGATAGAAACATCAAATGTACCACCACCTAAGTCGAATACTAGAACCTTTTGTTCCTTATCAGTCTTATCAATACCGAATGCTAAAGATGCAGCTGTTGGTTCGTTGATAATTCTTTCAACATCTAAGCCTGCAATCTTACCAGCATCCTTAGTTGCTTGACGTTGAGCATCATTGAAGTAAGCAGGAACTGTAATAACAGCCTTTGTCACTGACTCACCAAGATATTCTTCAGCATACTTCTTTAAGTATTGAAGAATCATAGCACTGATTTCTTGTGGTGTATATGTCTTACCGTTTGCATGAATCTTTTCACTAGAACCCATTAATCTTTTTACTGAAGATACTGTGTCCTTATTTGTAACTGCTTGTCTTTTTGCAGCTTCACCAACTACGATTTCACCATCCTTAAATGCTACTACAGATGGAGTTGTTCTATTACCTTCTGGATTTGTGATTACCTTAGCTTCACCACCTTCCATAACACTAACACAACTGTTTGTTGTACCTAAGTCAATACCAATAATTTTACTCATTTTTCATTTCCTCCTAAATTTATTCGCTAATCTTTACCATCGCAGCTCTTAATACGCGATCCTTTAACATATAACCTTTTTGTAGTACTTCAATTACTACACCAGGCTCAACTCCCTCTTTCTTTTCAACCATAATTGATTGTTCGAAATTAGGATCAAATTTTTTATTCAAACAATCTATTTCCTCAACACCCTCATCCTTTAAAGACTTGATTAGTTGATTATAGATCATTTCAACACCCTTCTTTAATTGCGATTCACTTTCATCACTTGCAGCCAACGCTCTTTCTAGATTATCGATAGCTGGAAGGATTTCCTTCGCAAAACTTTGTATACGATACTTCTTGTTTGTATCAGCCTCAGTTTGAAGTCTTCTTTTTACATTCTCCGTATCAGCATAAGCCTTTGCATAAGCATTCTTCAAACGATCAACTTCACTTTTCAGTTCGTCGATTTCATTTTGAAGCTTAACCTCAATAGTCTCTACATCAGATTCGAGCCCAGATTCGAGCCCAGATTCGAGCCCAGATTCGTGCTCAGGGTTTGAGCCCCCAGATTCGAGCCCGGTATTTGATTCCTCAGTTTCCTTTACTTCTTCATTTAATTCTTTATTTTCTTCCATGAATTTCCTTTCTACTTGTAGATATCATCCAAAGCCTTAGAAATCAACGACATCAATGATAACACACGATTATATTCCATACGTCTTGGACCCATGACCATCAATTTACCAATTTCTTTCTTAGAAAGCCTTACATCAGTAGTAACAATAGCCATATCGTCCTTCCATATTAGCTCAGTACCCTTTGGCATAATAGCTGTAACTTGATTTTCACCATTGTCTTCCGCAACGATTTCCTTAATCTTATTGGGATCATCAAATATTTTGATTAGTTCCTTAAGCTTTTCGGTATCGGAGAATTCAGGTTGATACATCAAATTAGAAGTACCTGAGAAATATAACTTTTCACTCGCAAATCTTGTAAAGGCTCCAATAAACGCATTGAATAACATTTCATGGCGCTTAACATTGCTTACAAGAATTGGTCTAATTGACTCTAACTTTTCTTTTAAATCAGATATTTGTGTTCCCTTTAAGCGGTCATTTAAGATATCAGTACAAGTCTTGATATCATCAGCAGAAACACTATCCTTAAAGTTAAATGTCTTATTCTCTGTATGACCAGTGTTGGTCACAAAGACACAAACCGCTGTTTTATCATCTAATGGAAACAAGGCTATGTGCTCAAGTGTTTGTAAGTTCGCATTAGGACCCAACACACCACTTGTAAGATTTGTCATATCCGATATCATTCTACATGACTGCTTCACACAATCTTCTACATTCATTGTTGAATCAGAGAAGATATTCGCAACTTCATATTTAACTTTATCATCAAGACCCTTGTCCAATAGATTCTCACAATAATACTTATATCCTTTATTGGAAGGAATTCTTCCGGCTGAAGTATGAGGTTTCTCAAGATAACCCTCAGCTTCAAGGATAGCCATATCATTTCTGATAGTGGCACTAGAATAAGGTAAGTGATACTCCTCTACTAACGTCTTAGAGGCAACAGGCTCAGCAGTATTGATGAATTCATCAATGATAGCTTTTAATATTTCGATCATTCTTTGCGTCATCATATTTGCCACCTCCTTTAGCACTCTTATCTTTCTTCTGCTAATATACTACCAACATATTTAGCACTTGTCAACAACTAGTGCTAAATATTTTTAAAAATTATTTCCATTTAAAAATCAAGGCCATTTAAACCTTGATTCATATCATATTTCAATATCTTGGTTCTGGAATATCTATTCCTTCTTCCATTGCAGCTAATAACCATTCTCTTTTAGCGTCATCTGCGTTTTTTACAACTTCTTCTAAAGTATCACCGCAAGTTAAACAACCAGGTAAGTCAGGATAAGATGCAACATAACCACCTTCACTTAGATCTTTAATAATTTCCATATGATAATGTAAAGACGAATAATTTTCTATATTGGTCATAAATTTAATCCTCAAATAATTTTTAATTGTTTTATTAACCTTTTATTTTTTTAAAATATCAGCTAGATTTCTTCTTTAAGAACATTTGGATAATCTTCTTCAAATTCTAATAAGAGTTCCTTGTTTGTGTGTTCCTCAACTCGTACTTTTTTATACATAGGTGAAACATTACAATTTTCAATATCTACTTTACTATTACAAATATCTAAAATTGTAGTTTGAGGAACACCACTTATTTTGCTTAATTTATAACGACTAATTTTTATTCTCTTAATAAATCATTGATTATCATATTAGTTATTCCCTTCTGCTATTATTATATAGTCTATCGAAGTATTATCAATGAATGGGTAAAGAAAAAGCTGGAACAACCAGCTTCATCATAATAGTTATTTAACTACGCAATACTTAATTGTCTTATAACCCATGCCTTCATATTGGTCACAAGCTTCCAACAACAAGTCTTCATGTCCATAAGTACCTAAGTACTCGATATTACCGATTGGTGATTTACCAAATAATTCATATTTCATATATTCAAATCCTCCTTTGAACAATTGTTATTCTAGAGGGTTTTACATGAAATACAATAGGTTTTTTCATGAAAACGGTTCCTTTTTACAAGAAAACGGTTTCATTATTTCTTAAGCTTCAAAATAACATCCTTGGCAATTACATCAGGAATAAATTTAGAAATATCACCGTTAAAAGAAGCGATTTCCTTAGCGATACTAGAACTCAAAAAAGACAATTCTGGTTTAGCTACAAACAAGCACGTTTCAATATCACTATTAAGCATCAAATTGCTTGTAGCCTGTGCTAATTCATATTCATAGTCAGTAACCGCTCTAATGCCTCTTACTATAACCTTGCAGTTAAGTTCTTTAGCCTTATCTACGGTTAATCCATTAGAAGATACAACCTTCACATTAGGAATATGAGCAGTACACTTCTTTATAAATTCTATTCTCTCTTCAAGTGAAAAGGTACAAACCTTAGACTTATTAACCATAATAGCTACATAAACTTCATCAAAAGTTTTAGCAGCCCTTTCAATAATATCTAAATGACCCATCGTAATAGGATCAAAAGTACCTGGATAAATTGCGTTAGACATCTTTCCTCCTATAATACAGCAACTTGCTTATGCCATATTTCTTCTCTTTATATTTCTCGAAAGAAAATAATTCAGCTGCCAATTTCTTTTCTTTCTTTACTTCCACTATTATTCTACAATCATTGTTATAAAGATTTAAGCTATCAATTGTCTCAAATATTCTTTCATATTCTTCAAACGCATAGGGAGGATCTACAAATATATAATCAAACTTATTACCTTCTAATCTATTTAAACAAGAGAAATAGTCTAGGTTAAACACCCTTCTATCTTCTTTAAACTTTGAAAGATTAGCTTTAATAATCTTAACTGCATCCTTGCTTAAATCATTAAAGACAACATCCCTTGCCCCTCTTGATAAAGCCTCAATACCAATAGAACCACTACCAGAGAATAAATCTAAGAAAAGACTATCTTCTACATAAATAGATGAAAACAAAGCTTCCTTAACCATATCCTTAGTAGGACGAGTAGCTAAAGAATCTAGTGTTAATAAAGTTGATCTTTTATATTTACCAGCAACTACGCGCATAATGACCTTCTACATCTAATAATCTCAGCTTCTGATAATCCAATTGCGGTTAATGAGGCAACAAGCGAAGAACCACCAGAAGATACAAACAACAATGGTACACCAGTCAAAGGAATAATGCCTGATACACCACCGATATTCAAGACAAAGTGAATAAATAAATAGGCAAAAGTACCAACTAGTACAATCTTTCCTGACAATGTTGGCGACTTATATGAATAGCGAATCAACTTAAAGAAGATGATGCCATAACATATCATAATTGGAAGAAAACCCCAAATGATACCCATTTCTTCAACAATAATAGGCAAAATAAAGTCAGTAGTAGGATTTGGGAAGTTCATATACTTATGAATAGATTGACCATAACCCACTCCAAATAAGCCACCGGTCGCAAAAGATACAAGACCCATAATCAAGTGATAACCAGCATCATATTTATATTTAAAAGGATTATTAGCAGCTAAGAATCTACCTATCTGATAACTAGAAGAATGTTTCTCTAAGAATGTATTAGTAGCTGGTAACATGATAATCACAATGGCTATAATCACAAAAAGAATCGCAATTAACATCCATTTTCTAATCTTATTAAGTTCTCTGTATGGCACAATAAGTAACATAATAAAGCACATACCAAGCAATACAGTAGCACTACCCAAGTCTTTTTGAATGACTAAAATAATGCCAAATAATACAAGAGATTTTGCGATATAGACATAGGCATTCCAAAGATTATCCCTGTGACTATCTACTTCAAATATCTTAGCAGCATATAGTAACATAAAGACTTTCGCAAACTCTGATGGTTGCACCGATAAAGCACCTAATCTAATCCAGGCATAGGCACCATAGGTAGCTTTAAAGAAACGGCAAGATAAAAGTAAAGCTACAACAACCCAATATAAATAATTAAAATGCTTAAGTTCAAAAAAACTTAATAAGTCCATCCTGATCACAAGAACCATACAAAAGATACCCGCAACACTAAATAGAATCTGTCGTTGGAAAGTTCTTGTTACGACACCAGTATCACCAGCACCCTCACCCATAGCAGCACTTGCTACCATGATTGAAGAATAGATTACAAGGATTAAAGTCACAAAAATAAGGGCCTTATCACAATATGCCGGAAACATTTTAATTTTTTTTAATTTTCTTCTTGGTTTTTTCTTTTTCACAACCTAAATTTTAGCATACAAAACAATCTTAATCGTAATATAATTATTTATATGGTTATAAATAATGAAACAATAATTAAAGATGATAATCCTCTTATAAGAAAAAGAAGTGAGGATGTAAAACTTCCTTTATCAGATGAAGATAAAGAAATACTTTTGACTATGCATAAATATGTTGATGAATCAACAATAGATGAAATTGCTGAAGAAAAAAACTTAAGACCAGCCGTTGGCATCAGTGCTGTTCAAATTGGTGTTCTTAAGAAAATGACATCAATTATTTTAAAAGATGAAAATGGTGACATCGAAACAGAATATGCCCTAGTTAATCCAAAGATTGTATCAAGTTCTATTGAAAAAGCTTATTTAAAAACAGGAGAAGGATGCTTATCAGTAGAAGATATACATAAAGGCTATATCTATAGAAGTGCAAGAGTTAAGGTTAAAGGATATGACTTATTAACTGACTCAAATGTCGAAATAAAAGCTAGTGGTTATTTGGCAATTGTCCTTCAACATGAACTAGATCATTTCAAAGGTATCTTGTTCTATGATCATATCAATAAAAAAGATCCATTTTATGTAGATGAAAACGCATATTGTATTGAATAATCGATATTTTTAACTTAAAATAAGGATGAAATCGGAAAGAATATATATAATGGAGGTAAAATGAAAGGCTCAAAACCGAATGCTTATAATGGTGTAAATTATGACGTTAAAGAAGATACACTAGTTTATGCATTAGGTGGACTTGGAGAAGTCGGTAAAAATATGTACTGTTTCCAACAGGACGACGAGATTTTAATTGTCGATGCTGGTGTTAAGTTCCCTGATGATGACTTACTAGGTGTAGAATATGTAATTCCTGATTTTACCCATTTAATAAAGAATCAAGACAAAATTAAAGGCTTAATCATCACCCATGGTCACGAAGACCATATTGGTGGTATTCCTTTCTTATTAATGGCATGTAAGATCAACAAGATCTATGCCCCAAGATTTGCGAAATCTTTGATTGAAAAGAAATTAAGTGAGCGTAGAAAAAACTTCAACGTCAAAATTGAAGAAATTGATGAAAACAGTGTTGTACAAACTAATCATTTCAGAGTAGGATTCTTCAATACAATCCACTCAATCCCTGATTCTCTTGGTGTTTTAATTAATACGCCAAATGGAAGGATCGTGGAAACAGGTGACTTTAAGTTTGACTTAACCCCTATTGGCAATAATGCTGACTATCAAAAGATGGCTTATATTGGTGCTGCAGGTGTAACCCTATTAATGTCAGATTCTACAAACTCTGAGGTTGAAGGTTTCTCAATCTCTGAAAAGAAAGTAGCTCATACAGTATATGACATTATCAAGAAAACACCAGGTAGACTAATTGTCTCTACTTTCGCATCAAATGTTAATAGATTAGCTCAAATTATTAAATCAGCATCTATTTGTGATCGTAAGGTATTAGTACTTGGTAGATCGATGGAAAATGTTGTCGAAATTGGTAAACAATTAAAAACAATCGATGTTCCAAACGATACCTTTATTACTCAAGATATGGTAAACACCTTCCCTCCTGAGAAATTATGTATTGTATGTACAGGATCTCAAGGTGAAACTTTGGCAGCTCTATCTAGAATCGCCAATGGTGTTCATAAATATATCAAGATTATCCCAGGTGATACTGTTGTCTTATCTAGTAATCCAATTCCTGGCAATGCCTTAAACGTATCAGGTATTATCAATCAACTTGTAAGAAATGGAGCTAAGGTACTTGAAAATAAGACCTTCCAATCATTGCATACAACAGGACACGCCTCAAGTGAGGAGCAAAAATTGATGATTCAATTGATTAAGCCAACATATTTCATGCCAGTACATGGTGAATATAAGATGCTTAAACTCCATGCGTCAACTGCTGTAGAAACAGGTATTCCTGAAGAAAATTGTTTCATTTGTGCTAATGGTGATGCTTTGGTACTAAGAAATGGTGAAGTATTTAGATCTAACACAAGAATACAGACTGATGCCATCTATGTAGATGGAAGAGATGTATCAGGTTTATCAACTAGTGTCTTGAAAGATCGTCAAATCTTAGCTGACAATGGTATGGTTGCGGTTGTGGTATGTATCGATTCAAGAACTAATAAGATTTTATGTAAACCAGGCATTGTCTCTAGAGGCTTTGTTTATATCAAGGAAAATCAGCCAATGATTAAGGAAGCTGAAACTCTTGTATATGACGCTTTAAAGGAAACAATGAAACAAAAAGTTACATTCAATGATTTAAAGAATTGTATCAAGAATACTTTGGAACCTTATCTTTATTCAAAGACCAACAGAAATCCAATCGTTATTCCTGTTATCTTAAATAATATTGAAGTAACTAAGAGAAAATATAAGTAAAAAGTCAGATTAAATTCTGACTTTTCTTATACAAAAAAAGAAGAAGAAGCATTACACTTCTTCAATCTTTAAGACAATATAACCTGTTTTATCGATTATATCTTTTAATAATGTTTTATCTAATGGTTTATCGCAATCGATAGTTACATCCCCATTTTTATGATTAGACTTAACCTTCTTAACCTTAAAGTTATTTCTAATACAATCATTCACATGGGCTTCGCACATCGAACAAGCCATACCATCAACTTTTAATTTGTATTTCATCTTTTGCCTTCTTTAAATCTCTTTTAAGATCATCAAGCTTATGACAAGAACCATGACTTCCACAACTATTACAATCATGACTACATGATACCTTACCATTTAGCATACTCTTGATAATAAGATAAACAATAATTATTAAGATGATTACAACAATTGCAGTTCCCATCAATTTCTCCTTATTCTAATGTAGTAGCTTCCTTATATTTCTTAAAGAATAACATATAGATCATACAAGCTAAGATGACTACTGAAATAATTATACCTAAGATATTAATACTTCCAACAAAGGCATTACCAATTTGAGTAACCAAGAATGCGATAACATAGGCAAAGCCACATTGATATAAAATCGCAAACCATGTCCACTTAGGATTATTCATTTCTCTTTTTATTGCACCAATTGCCGCAAAACATGGAGCACATAATAAGTTAAATACTAAGAATGAATAGCCGGTAATAGCAGTGAAATGAGTAGCTAAAGTAGCATAAGTAGATAATTCACCGCCACCATACAATATTGACATAGTAGCTACAATATTCTCCTTAGCAACTAGTCCTGTTATACTAGCAACAGCCGCTTGCCAATTACCCCAACCAAGTGGAATAAAGATCCATGCGATGAAGTTACCAATAGTTGCAAGTATTGAAGAATCAATTTGATCTTCACTTAACATTGTAAAATGTCCATCCACAAAGCCAAAGTAAGAAGTAAACCATACAAAGATAGTTGAAAGCACAATAATAGTACCAGCCTTCTTAATAAATGACCAACCTCTTTCCCACATTGAACGTAAGACATCAATTAGTCTTGGCATATGATAAGCAGGAAGTTCCATTACAAATGGTGCAGGATCTCCAGAGAACATCTTTGTCTTCTTTAAGATAATACCTGATACCACAATTGCAGCCATACCTACAAAGTAAGCACTAGTAGATACCCATGGTGAATTATTAAATAAGGCACCTGCAATCATTGAAATAAATGGAACCTTAGCACCACATGGAATAAATGTAGTAGTCATGATAGTCATACGTCTATCTCTTTCATTTTCAATAGTTCTAGATGCCATAATACCTGGAACACCACAACCTGTACCAATCAACATTGGGATAAATGACTTACCAGATAAACCAAACTTTCTAAAGATTCTATCTAAGACAAAGGCAATACGTGCCATATAACCACATGCTTCTAAGAATGCTAATAGGAAGAACAAGACTAACATCTGAGGTACAAAGCCTAATACTGCACCAGCACCAGCAACAATACCATCCAAGATTAAACCTTTTAACCAATCTGCACAATTAACTTTATCCAATAGATTTTCAATTAATACTGGAACACCAGGTACCCAAATTCCATAAGTAGAAGTATCAGGAGCACCATATCCTTCTTTGTATTCTGTATTTAGATAATTATCAATTGCTTCCTTTAAATCATCTTTATTAGCTTCAAAGTCTTCTGTAGCTAATGTTTCTTCATCTTCCACAGTATATGTAACAGAAGCATTATCATCAACCAATGAATACAATTCATCAAGAGCTGACTTAGCCTTATTTTCATCATAATCTTCATTCTCTAAATCAATTGAATAAGAAATTTCATCATTACCATATTCGCTATTAAACGCATCAATGATTAAGTCAGAATCACCATATTCTTCACTTGCCTCTTCATATTCACTTGTACCATTACCAAATAAATGCCAGCCATCACCAAAGATACCATCATTTGTAAAATTAGTAGCTGAAGCACCAAAAGTAACCATTGAAATATAATAAACAAGGAACATGATTACCGCAAAAATTGGTAAACCCAACCATCTATTAGTAACAATTCTATCAATCTTATCAGAAGTACTTAAAGCTTCCTTATCTTTTTTGATTAAAACATCATGAATGATTGAAGAAATGAAATTATATCTTTCGTTTGTGATAATACTCTCTGAATCATCGTCATGTTTCTTTTCGATGACTTTAATATCAGCTTCAATTAATTCAGTATTAATCCCTAAACTTTCAATAGCCTTAGAATCTCTTTCAAACAACTTAATGGCATACCATCTCTTATTTGATACATTAGCTAAGACTTTGTCTTCAATATTCTTAAGTGTATCTTCAATGTCCTTTGAATACTTATGAGCAACTACTTGTACCTTGCCTGCAGCCTTAACAGATTCATTAGCACATTCTTCAACTCCAATACCTTTCAAGGCAGATATTTCTACTACCTTACAACCTAATTCTTTAGATAACTTATCAACATTAATCTTATCGCCATTTTTATTAACGACATCCATCATATTAATAGCACAAACAACTGGAATGCCTATTTCAAGAAGTTGTGTTGTTAAATATAAGTTTCTCTCTAAGTTTGAGCCATCAATAATATTCAAGATAACATCAGGCTTTTCGTTGATTAAATAGTTTCTCGCAACTACTTCCTCTAGTGTATAAGGAGATAATGAATAAATACCTGGTAAGTCGGTAATAATTACTCCTTCATGTTTCTTTAATTTACCTTCTTTTTTCTCTACAGTAACACCTGGCCAGTTACCAACAAATTGATTAGAGCCTGTTAGACTATTAAACAATGTTGTCTTACCACAGTTAGGATTACCTGCTAACGCAATTTTAATTTCCATAATAACCTTCCCTAGTTAGCTCTAGCTAACTTTTACTTAAAAAAATTTAACAAACCTCAATAAGATCAGCATCAGCCTTTCTTAAAGACAATTCATATCCTCTAACATTAATCTCAATCGGATCACCAAGTGGCGCAACCTTAACAACTTTAATCACAACACCTTTAGTGATGCCCATATCCATAATTCTTCTTTTAATGGCACCCTCACCATGTAACTTTACAACAGTGCAAGTTTCACCAATTTTTACATCTCTTAAAGTAAGCATACTTCCCCTTTCTAATCAACCATAATCTTATTAGCTAAGTTTCTATCTATTGCCACTCTACTTTCTTTGACATTGACAATAATATTACCGGCCAATTCATTAACCACACTAATATCAGCTCCTAAGACAAATCCCAAGTCTTTTAAATGAGCTTTAACTTCATTGTTACCTATAATGTTAGTAACTTTTCCTACTTGTCCTTTTTTTAAAAATGATAGTGGCATCATATTACCTCCTTAGCCTTTGCTAACTAGTTAGCACTAGCTAACATCAATAATATATACCTCCTGTTTTTTAATGTCAATAAGTGTTATGATAATTATATGAAAATACTTGAATCGGGTGAAATGTACCTTGAAACAATCTTAAGACTATCTAATGAAAAACCTTATGTTATTTCTCTTGACATTGCGGAAGCTATGAACTATTCTAAGCCTTCTGTCTCAAGAGCGATGAAAATCCTAAAAGAAAATCATTATATTTCAATAGATGGTAATGGCCATATAAAATTACTTAAAAAAGGTAAAGAATTGGCTACTAAGATTTATGAAAGACATGTAGTAATTACTGAAGCTTTAATTAGTATTGGAGTTGAAGAAAAACAAGCTGAAGAAGATGCATGCAAGATTGAACATTGTTTATCTGATGAATCATTTATTAAAATCAAGGAACATTTAGAAAAGCACAAGGTTTAAACCCTGTGCTTTTTCTTAGAAGGAAATCTCCTTATTACCAGTAACTTTCATATAAATAAATAGTGACAACGTTGTAGCTACTGTTAAGATTGTGGCATAAGCTGCAGCTATACCATAGTTACCTCTTGAAACATAAGTATATGTCGCAAGTGTCAAGGTAATTGTATTCAAGTTATATAAAATAATAGCAGTAGATAATTCAGTAATAATAGTTACCCAAGACATTATTGCACCAGACAAGATACCATTAGCCATCATTGGTACTGTAATCTTAAAGAAAGCCTTTAACTTACTAGAACCTAATGATATTGCAGCTTCTTCAACTGAAATAGAAATTTGTTGAAGTGTTGCCGTAGAAGATCTAATAGTATATGGAATACGTCTAATAACAAGGGCTACTACCATAATTATCATGGTGCCTGTTAATACAAATGGTTTCTTATTAAAGGCCATAACAAGGGCAATACCCACAACAGAACCTGGAATAATATAAGGAACCATTGAAATAGTATCGATAATCTTATTTAGGATATTATTTCTTCTAACTACCAAGTAAGCAATTAAAATTGCCAATACAATAATTATCACTAAAGCTAAACCGCCGATAATAAAGGTATTAGGAATAGCCTTCTTTAAATGACTAAAGGCATAACGATATGAATCTAGTGAATAGCCTTTTAAGAAAATCTTGCCGCTAGTCTTTAAGAATGATGTATAGATTACATATACCTGTGGTAAGAAGGCTAGAGCTACTACAAACCATGAATATAGATTAACTAAGAAACTATGGATACCATGAATCTCTTTTCTTTCAATTGAATGTAATGCAGACATTGTGAAAGTAAACTTACCATTAATATATTTTTGAATCAAGAAAATAATGGCTGTAATTATAATCGCAATAACTGAAATAGCAGCACCAAAATTATGATCACCACCAGTTTCCGCAAAGTAAGAGTTATAGATAATAACTGGGAAAGTTTGATAACCCTCACCAATTAAAAGTGGTGTACCAAAGTCCGCAAAAGCTCTCATAAAGACCATTAAAGCAGCCGCAATAATAGTAGGCATACATAAAGGTATAACGATGGTAAAGAAACGTTTAAACCCACTACAACCCATATTCTCACTAGCTTCAAGTAGTGAATTATCAATATTCTTTAAAGCACCTGATACATATAAGAAGACAAGTGGAAATAATTGTAAAGACAATACTAGCAAAATTCCATTAAAGCCATAGATATTCGGTACTCTAACAGGAATAATACTTTCAATAAATTTAGTAATAACACCACTTCTTCCAAGTAACATAATCCATGAATAAGCACCAATAAATGGAGCTGACATAGAACATAAGATTACAAGTACTTGTAAAATTGTCTTACCCTTTAGATCATACATTTGATAAAAGTATGCAAGTGGAATACCAATAGCTAAAGATAAGATAGTTGCACAAACACTTACTTTTAAAGAATTAAAGATAGATCTTACATAATAATTTTGGGCAAAGAAATTTTGGAAATATTGTGTTGTGAATTCTCCATTATAGAAAAAGGCATTATATAAAAGTTTAAATAATGGATACAACAAAAATAATCCATATAGGCATAAGATTACAATGGATACCACTTTCCAAATATCAAAATATTTGTTAGCTGTCTTATTCATAAACTAATCCTTATAAACATCATAATCATTAACAACGCCCTTAACTAAATTATGATTACCTTCGCTGTCAAAAATATTAATCTTCTCTTGTTTAATTCCTAAACTAATTTCAGTTCCCTTTTCAATCATTGAATCAATTTGTGATTCTTGAATGATTTCAAGTTCTTCACCATCAACCAAATGAACAAAGTAATGGGTATTTAAACCTAAGAATATCGCATCATCAACAATAGCCTTTAAGCCATCACCAGTATCTTTTTTTACAATTAGTTCTTCAGGTCTAATACTAGCCTTAACTACTTGATCTTTTAATTCATCTTCCTTAATAGAATCAACCAACACTTCATAGCCACCTGCTAATTGCAAATAAGCTTTATTATTCTTAACACAAAGTTTGCCATCCAAAACATTAGTATGACCAATGAAAGTTGCGACAAATAAATTAGTAGGTCTTTGGTATAAAACCTTAGGAGTACCAATTTGTTGAATATCGCCATGGTTCATGACCGCAATTCTATCACTGACAGCCATCGCCTCTTCTTGGTCATGAGTAACATAAACAGTTGTAATACCAACGTTATTTTGAATTTGCTTAATAACATTACGCATTTCAACTCTTAGTTTCGCATCTAGATTACATAAAGGTTCATCCATTAAAAGAACATCAGGTGTAATCGCTAAAGCTCTAGCAAGGGCAACACGCTGTTGTTGACCACCTGATAGTCTTTCGGGCATTCTATCGCGATATTCATCAATCTTCATAAGTTTCAAGAATTCATCAGTCTTAGACTTGATTTCATCCTTTGGAAGCTTACGATTCTTTAAACCAAAGGCAACATTTTTTTCAACATTCATATTTGGGAAAATCGCATAGTTTTGGAAAACCATACCGATATTTCTCTTGGCAGGATCGATATCATTGATTCTTGTCTCACCAAAATAAAAATCGCCGCCTTCAATACTATTAAAGCCAGCAATCATTCTAAGCAAAGTAGTCTTACCACAACCAGAAGGACCAAGGAGAGTGAAAAATTCACCCTCCTTGATATCTAGCGATAAGTTAGAAATGATTGTCTGGTCACCATACTTTTTAACCGCATTACGTATTTTAATATACTTGCTCATATTCTAACCCCTCAAATTATTCAATTATTGAGCAGCGTTAAATAATTCTGTCCAACGTTCTTGCCAAGCCTTCTTACTAGTACCACATAATTCCATGTCTTCATACTTAACATTGATATCAGCAAACGGAGTCATTTCCTTAGCAGTATTAGCGATATCTGGATTTACAGGTCTTGCAGTTGTCTTAGCAACCTCAGCTTGACCCTCATCAGAAATAATCCAATCAACAAACTTTTTAGCGTTTTCCATATTTGGAGCATTCTTAATGATAGATACACCAGCTGGTAACCATACAGCACCTTCTTCAGGATATACTAATTTAACATTATCAGCACCATCAACAAGTAAAGATACACATGGGTCTTCATAAGATACACCAACTACATATTCACCAGCTACAACACCCTTATAGATTGCTGAAGAAGAAGATAGGATAATACCATTTAAGTTGCCAATAAATGTATTAACCCATTCCCAAGCTTTCTCATCATATGGTTCATCACCCATAACAAGTAACATATTAGTCAATTCAGCCCAAGCACTAGATGAGTTAGCAGGGTCACCCATTGCGATCTTACCCTTTAATTCAGGTCTTAATAAATCAGCATAACCCTTGAATTCATCAATCTTTAAACCAAGCTTTTCATATTCTTCAACATTAATTAGTAATGCAGCAGAACCATCTAGACAATAGTGAGTAGTAATGCCATTAAAGTTTTGATATGCTTCTGGAAGCTTATCATCACTAGCAGCTACATATTCTTCAAAAAGAGGAACATAGTCTGGATTATATGAGTTAGCATATGTCATACCACCATACATCAAATCTGCCTGAGGATTATCCTTTTCAGCAGAAATTCTCTCAAGACATTCACCAGTACCAGCTGAAACAACTTGAACATTAATGCCATACTTTTCACCAAATGTTTCAGCAACATCGATTAAAGCGTCTGAGTTAGGTGAATAAATTATAAGGTCACCACCACCCTCAGTTTGATCATCTGTATTAGTATCACCACCACATGCAGTGAATGCTAATAACATCAATACAGATAATAGAATTGTTAATAATTTTTTCATAAAATCTCCTTTTCGGTATTATTAACCTTTATCTACATTTTACTACTTTTGAAAGCCCTTACAATACAATATTCAAATATTTGAGTATATATTGAAAAGTATGAAAAAAGACGAGAGCCTCGCCTTTAATCTAATTCCTTTAAAGATTCAATAGTATTATCATAACTAGCTTTAATACTATCAAACAATTCAGCCGTACCATCTAAAGAACCACCTCTTAAGATTTCAGTAATAGCAACCGCATCATTACTTAGTTTATCAAAACCCAAGTTTAAACAAATACCCTTCAAAGTATGAGCAGCTCTAAAAGCTAAATCAACATTATTCTCTTTTAAAGCCTCTTCAAGTTGCTTAAATGAAGGATCCTCAGCAAATTTTTTTACAATCCTTGTAATCAACATCTCGCTGTTTAATCTTGATAAGACATCATTGTAGTTTCCACCTACTATTTCATAGAATTCTTTAATATTCATAATTACCCCAAAATATAACCTTTTTACAACATCAAATTATACTACAGAATATTCGCGAATATTCTTTAATCGCTTCTCACAAGACTTTAACACTTCCATAAGCAAAGGATTAAACTGACCACATTCACCATTAATAATCATATTAATAGCTTGTTCATGACTAAAGGCTGGTTTATAAACTCTAGGTGAAACTAGCGCATCATAACAATCCGCAACCGCAACAACTTGAGCCCAAATTGGAATCTCATCACCCTTTAAATGATCAGGATAGCCTCTACCATCCCACTTTTCATGATGCCAACGACAAATATCATGAACATAATGAATAAATGGCTCATCCTTGAATTCTTCAAGATTATCAATCATCGAAGCACCAATAGTTGTATGTTTCTTCATCTGTTCAAACTCTTCATTAGTTAGCTTACCTGGTTTATTAAGAATCTTTTCATCAACGCCAATCTTACCAATATCATGCAAAGCACTCGCATTGACAATATTCTTTTTATCCTCTTTAGATAAATTGTACTTATCGCTAATAAAAGTTAATTCATTCAAAAGAATCTCGGTAATACTCTCAACATGCATAACATGGGGACCTGACTCACCATTACGGTAACCAACAATATGAGACAAGACAGAGGTCATCATCAAAGAAATCTTATTATTCTCATCTATCTGTTCCTTGATATTACTCTTATATTTTCTTTGTTTCTCATATAGTTTAACAATATTATCAACACGCTTCTTAACAATACTAGCTACAAAAGGTCTAGAAACAAAATCCGAAGCCCCTAAGTTATAACACTTCATAATAGCCTCATAACCCTGTTCACCAGATATCATAATAACTGGAATATCACTTAAGAAACCACGACGATTAAGTATGTCCAACAATTCATAACCATTCATATTTGGCATATTGATATCAAGAAGAATAGCAGAAATATTTAGATTATATTCTTCAACTAAAGACAGGGCAACCTTACCATCCTCAGCCTCAATCAAATCAAAATCATCTTTTAATAGTTCCATTAAAGTAAATCTATTAAGTAATGCATCATCAACAACAAGAATCAATGGCTTTGCATGTTTAATTTCAACATTTGTGACATCCTTATCCCAAGAAGTAACAACCTTATCATTAGCTTCCTTAGCCTTATACATCAACTTATCAGCCTTATCAACAGCGCTAGCTAAAGTTATATCATCCTCAACAAGAGCGCCAATAGACAAAGTGAAGTTAGTATGATTACCATGGATGATAGAAGCATCCTTTACATCCCTTTTAATCTTCTCAAGTTTTACCTTAAAGTTTTCTTCAGAAATATTATCAACAATCAAAACAAATTCATCGCCACCAATACGGATAATCGCATCATTACTACGAATATTCTTTTTAATAGTCTTAACAACTTCCACCAAAACCTGATCACCATATTTATGACCAAAGATATCATTACACATCTTAAAATTATCGACATCAATCATCGCAATCCCTGTTTTATGAACGACATCATTTTTATGATTTTCATAAAATAGACGATTATATGCAGTAGTCAAAGGATCAGTATATAACCTGGTTTCTGATTCAATATTGGCATCCAAAAGAAAATTATAAGCCTCTGGATCAATAAAAGTATTAGATTCAAGCAACTTAGCTAATTCAATTACCGCTGGCTTTCCATCTATCGTACAATACTTTGAAATAACCTGATAAACCCTATCTCCCACAAATCCTAATTTTGCGCCATCTTTTTTAGTCTTCAAAGTATCCAAGGAAATACAATGACTACAAGGTTCACCCTTATTCCATAATTCATAGCACTTACAAGGAATTATTTCACCACTAAGCGCACACTTGCCATTAACCTCATCTTCTTTTAAAATACGAGCAATTGGGAAAATACAACGATAAAGGACTAACAAATCTTCAGCTTCAGTTTGTGTTAAATGTAATTCATTAAGCATATTAAACCCCTACATCATGCTATACATTGTAAACATTGGCAAGTAAATAGCCATTACAATATATCCCGCAAAAATAGCTAATATAATTAACATCGTAGGCTCAAGCTTAGCCAAAGCTGCCTTAGTCGCATAATCAGCCTCATTTGTATAATAATCACCGATTGTCTTTAAAGTAGACACTAACTCACCACTTTTTTCACCAATACCGCACATTTCCTTTAAAGTAAGAGGCAAATACTTGCTATTAGACATAGTCTCACTTAAAGAAGAACCAGTATCAATCTTCTCAGCCATTGCATAAATTTCTTTACTTAATGCAGCATTAGTTAAACACTTAGAAGTAGTTCTTAAAGCCTCAGAAACAGTTAAACCAGCATCTAATAAAGTAGACATCGTACATGCAAATTCTTGAGAATTACTTAAAAGATTGATATTACCAATTATTGGAATATTTAAACTCTTTTCCGCAACCCTAATCTTATTATCTTCATTTGATACATAAACCTTATAAATAATATAAAGTAAAAAGATAATACCAAGTAGTAACATCCAGTACTTGCCAAACCAATCAGACACATTAATTAAAACTTGAGTAATCATAGGAAGTTCACCACCTAGTTCCGCAAAAACACTTGTTAAAGTAGGAATAACCTTAACCATTACTACTATTACAACAACTACCGCAACACATAAGACAAAGATAGGATATGTAGTGGCTGATTTTAATTTTTGTTTATTCTTAAATGAATTCTCAAAATAAATTTGCATATTCTCAAAACTTGTAGCTAATTTACCTGATTTTTCACCAGCCTTTAAAGTCTCTAAAAAGACCGGTGGCAATGCCTTAGCATTCTTTCTAAAAGCAGCCTCAACACTACTACCATGAGTAACATCTAAAT
>CAKUQM010000011.1 GCA_934675465.1 uncultured Erysipelotrichaceae bacterium
TCATTATCAATATCACCCTTTAAACTACATAAACGAAAATTTCAATGAAAAGAGAAAATATCGTTAATATTTAACCAACTTTTTTCCAAATATTCAAAAAGTGCCAAAAACAGGGCGTTCTACGCATTAATAATTTTTTTGAGCAATCTTGTTTTAACTAGAAAATCATTATAAAAAAAGAGTGATCTTATAATCACCCTTAAATATTCTTTAAAAAAGTTGTAAAAATGTCTAATCCAGAGATAAATGTGCCAATACTTGAGAAAATATTGGCGAATACAACAATCAATAAGATTCTTGTAACTCTATTTTTCCAGAATCCTTTTAATGTATTTGTATCTTCACCTAGATTCTCAAAGTCCTTGACCTTTGGCTTTCTAATCATAGCTTCTACAATACCCGCAAACCAACCAGCTGCTAATAATGGGTTAAGTGATGTGATAGGGGCCATTACAAAGGCCGTAAGGATACTAAGTGGATGACCGAATGCCAATAGGGTACCTAAAGCACTTAAAGTACCATTCCAAAGAATCCAAGATTTAATTTGACTTAAACCAGCATCCCTGTTTGACCATAGAGTATAAATAATGATTGAAATAATAGCTATTGGAATTAACCATTTAATTACTGTTCCAATACCTTTTTTCTTTTTAACGACATTTAATTCATCAATATCGATATCCTTATCTAAGTTTCTTTCAATACCACCCGCATGAGCAGCACCAATAATCGCAACTATTTTTTTACCTGGGGCATTCTTAATCTTTGAAGATAAGTAAGCATCTCTTTCATCTACTAATATTTTCTTAACATTAGGGAATTCCTTACCCACTTCATTTAATGCAGCATCTAGGGCATCAGCTTCTTTTAAAGCTTGTAAATCTTCTTCGGAAATCTCTTCATCATCAAAGATGGAACCAATAATACTTACAAGTAACTTAGATTTTTCATATAAGCCTAAACTATTCCAAATACGAGAGAAGGTAGTTTTAATAGGCCTATCAGCTAAAACAAGTGGTACATTTAATTCTTTTGCCTGTTTAATGCCTTCTAACATCTCGGCACCAGAATTAGAGTCCATATTGATGGCCATTCTTCTTTGGAAAGAAGCAAGAATTAAGTTTACTAATAAGAAGCCTACTTTCTTTTCTTTGATAACCTTAACAATATCGGTATCACTCCATTTTTCAGGATCACTAATTTTCTTGTATCGATCTTCATCGAGTTCGATACAAATCGCATCAGGCTTAACTTCCCCAATACATTCTTTAACATCATTTATGCTGTTTTTAGAAACATGAGCAGTTTTTACAAGATAAATCTCTTTATCTTTATAATTTAATTTCACAATATTTTCATTCATGACTATATTCTATCGCATTATCCAAATATGCTATAATGAATTGACTTATAAAGGAGGGTTTATGCCAGATTATAATATAAATCTAACAATACAAAATATATGGCACGTGTTTAGAATAGTGCTTGATATCGGCATTATGTGGTTCATTCTATACTACGCCATTCTATTTGTAAGAAATAATAATCGTACAATACAAATCTTTAAAGGAATCATCTTTATTTTAATATTTAACGGAATTGCAAGATTACTTGGTCTTACTACATTAGAATATTTTTCTAACACATTAATTAGCTGGGGCTTTTTAGCTGTAATAATTATTTTCCAACCAGAAATTAGAGGAGCTTTGGAGAAAATTGGTAAGACTAATGCGTTTTCAAAGATCACAACTTTGTTGGCTAATGAAAAAGAAGATCTTGTTAATCAAATTTACGACGCAGCTATTGTCTTATCACATGAAAGAATTGGTGCTCTTATTTCCATTGAACAATCAAATAGTTTGCAGGATTATGTAAAAACCGGTATCGCAGTGAACGCAACTGTTTCTAAAGAATTATTATGTTCTATCTTTATGACTACAACTCCTTTACATGATGGTGCTGTAATTATTCAAGGTGATAAGATTGCCTGCGCAAGTGCTTATTTCCCGCCAACTAGTATTAATTTATCTAGCAGATATGGTGCAAGACATAGAGCTGGTCTTGGAATTTCTGAAGTGAGTGATGCGCTTACCATTGTTGTATCAGAAGAGACAAGTGCTATTTCTATTGCGGAAAATGGACGTATCTTTACCGTTAATGAGAAACAACTTAAAGAATATTTGAGAAAAGTTATTTGTAATGATGAAATCGAAATCGGTGATACTTCAACTTCTAGAAGAAAATTAAAGATTGAAGATGATCCTGAATTTATCATTAAAAACGAAGAAGGCGGTATGAAAGTTCCTTTTAATAACCGCTTTAAAGTGAATAAAAAGGCTAAACAACAAGCAACTGATTTTAAAGTTGAATCGGTTGATGTAAAAGAAAGTGAGGATAAGGTAGATGGCAAGCAAGATTAAAAATCCTCAAGATAAATTAAACGAGGCAAAAAAGATTGCTCGTAAGAATGCTAATAATGGAACTCTAGAATCATTTGAAGAAACTATTATAAGATTCTTTAGATGGACATCTTCGTTTGTTGATAAGTTATTCTTCACAAAAACATATGCTATTATTTTTGCCTTTTTATTGTCATGCCTAGCATATTTCATTGTGAATTTTAACGATACAAGCTTTACAGCTGCACTTTCAAGTTCTAAAACACTTACAAATGTTAATGTGATTTCTAGATATAATTCCGAATCGTTTGAAGTAGGTGGTTTACCTGAAACTTGTGATGTTACCATAACTGGTGATGCAGCTAGTGTTAATAATGCTGCTACTAAAACAGGAAGTTGTGTCTTAAACCTTGAAGGCTATACAGAGGGAACGTATACTGTAGAATTAACTACCACGGGTTATGGTGATAGTGTTAATACTGTTATTAAACCAAGTCAAGTTACAGTTACTTTAAAACCAAAAACCACTGCTCAATTTGATTTATCTTATGATTTCATAAATCAGAATCAATTAGATTCTAAATATATTTTAGGAACACCTTCATTTGCCTCTGGCAACAACAAGGTTAATATCCGTGCCAGTCAAGATACGCTTAATACGATTGCGCTTGTTAAGGCTTTGATTAATGTGGCTGGACAAACTAACGACTTTGAAGTAGAAGCGCCACTTGTTGCATATGATGCAAATGGTAAGGTTGTTAATGCGGAAATTGTTCCAAATACCGTTACTGTTAAAGTTGGCATTTCATCACCTTCTAAGACAGTACCAATTAAATTGAATGTTACTGGTAATGCACCACAAGGATTCTCACTAGAATCAGTTTCTATGAATCATCAAACTACTGAAATTTATGCATCTGAAAGTATCCTCGATACAATTAATGAAGTTACGGTTGATTTAGACTTGTCTACAGTAACTTCGGATACAGAAATTATTCAACCGGTTGTTTTACCAAATGGGGTTAAGGCAAGTTCGGTTTCAACTGTTACTTTAAAGGCTACTTTGGGTGCAACAAGCGAAAAAGTGATTGAGAATGTAACTTTAAACTCAATCAACAATAATAATGGTTATGGTGTAAGCTACGCAGACACCTTGAAAGTTTCATTAATTATTAAAGGAACTCAAAGTAATATTGATAAAGTTAGTGCTTCTGATTTCTTTGTCTATGTAGATTTTAAGGATTTAGAACCAGGAACATATGATTTACCAATTTCAGTAAATATAAATACAGATGCTTATGTATCTGCTGAAGTAAATCCAAAGAATTTAAATATTACATTAGTATCACAGGAGTAAAATTATGGGTAAATATTTTGGAACAGATGGTATTAGGGGAGATGCTAATACTACATTATCTTTAGAAACAGCTTTGAAAATTGGACGTTATGTTGGTAACTATTACAAGAAAAACGGTCAAGGAAAGATTGTTGTTGGTAAGGATACGCGTTTATCAAGTTCGATGTTTGAAAATGCTCTAGCTGCAGCTATATCAAGCTGTGGCTCAGACGTTTATCTTTTAGGCTATTGTTCAACACCTTGTTTGGCATATGTGGCTGAAAAAGAAAAGTTTGATGCAGGTATTATGATTTCGGCATCACACAATCCGTTTAGTGACAATGGCATTAAACTATTTGGCAACAATGGAGTTAAATTAGCTGAAGAAGTTTTATTATTAATCGAAGATTACATTGATAATCCTGTAGGTATCGAATATGCAACTAAGGATCAAATTGGCCATATTTATGAATATTCAAGGGGTATTGAAGAATATAAAGAACATATTAATGACTTATATCCACTTGATTTGAGTGGCTATAAGTTGATAGTTGATCTAGCAAACGGTTCTAATTGCGTAACCGCTAAGGATGTTCTTAACAAGACCAAGGCTGAAGTAACTTATATCAATGATGATTTCAATGGTATAAATATCAACAATAAGTGTGGTAGTACTCACTTACAAATGTTACAAGAAAAAGTAAAAGAAGGCGATTATGATCTTGGCTTTGCGTTTGATGGCGATGCCGATAGAGTGCTTTTTGTTGATCATAAAGGCGATGTAATAGATGGTGATAAGATTATGTATATGTTATCTAAATACCTTAAGGAACATAATCTATTAACTAATAACACTTTAGTTACTACTGTTATGTCTAATATGGGCTTATTCAAGGCTTTAGAAAAGATTGATATTAATACTAATATTACACCAGTTGGTGATAAGTATGTATTGGAGTCAATGTTAAATAATGACTTCGTGATTGGTGGTGAACAATCAGGTCACATCATTTATAAAAATGATGCAAATTATGGTGATGGTCTAAGAAATGCCTTGTTTGTACTAAAAGTACTTCAAGAAAAGAATATAAATATTGATGAGGCTACAAGTGAGCTTAGAGTTTATCCACAATTATTGGTTAATCAAAGAGTTGTTGATAAGACGATTGTCTTAAATGATGAAACAATTAATTCTAAGATTAAGGAAATTAGTGATGAACTAGGTGATAACGGTAGAATTTTGGTTAGACCTAGTGGTACTGAACCTTTGATTAGGGTAATGGTTGAGGCTGAAACTGATGAATTGTGTCATAAAGATGTTTATGAGGTAATTGATTTAATTAAGGAAAAGGGTTATTGTGCTTAAATGAAAAAAATTATCAATGTCGTTGAGGATGAAAAAGATCTTAACGAACTAGTAAAGAGATATCTTGAAAAAGAGGGGTATATCGTAAATTCATACCTTACTTTTGATGAGGCTTATGCTCACTTAGATGATGAAGTTGACTTATGGGTTTTGGATATCATGCTAGATGATAAGAGTGGCTTTGACTTAATTGAGGAAATTAAGTCACGTGACCAAAATAAACCGGTTATTTTCATGTCTGCTCGTGATAAAGAATTTGACCGTATTATAGGACTAGAAAAAGGCAGTGATGACTATATCACTAAGCCTTTCTCTCCTAAGGAAATGGTATTAAGAGTAAATAACATTATCAAAAGAGTATATAAGGAAGATGCTAGAATCAATGTTGATGGTTATCTTATTGATGAAGGTAAACGCATTGTTTATGATGACAACAACAATGTTATCGATTTAACTACTAAAGAATTTGATCTTTTGATGTTGTTTGTTAAGAATAGAGGAACGGCTTTTTTAAGAGAACAAATCCTTGAAAAAGTATGGGATGATAACTATTTTGGTAGTGATCGTGTTGTTGACGATACGCTTAGAAGACTTAGAAAGAAGATGCCAAAAATTAATATTCAAACTATTTATGGCTTTGGTTATCGTTTAAGTTAGTATGAAAAGATTAAAAATCTGGATAAATGGCTTTAATTTAATACAACAATATTTTGTTGTGTCTTTTTTAGCCATTTTTGTTTTTATGTTATTTATATTTCAATATTTGAATTTCAATATTGATACTTTTACTAATGAACAAATGTTCAGTTATCTACATAAATCTCAAAATTCTTTCTTGGATGCTTCTACAGTTGATTTTGATTATATTGATAATAATTGTACTCATTATATTTATAAGTTTGGAAGTGAAGTTGATAATGAAATCGTTCATGAAATTCTTTCAAATGAAAAGGATGGAATTATCAGTTCTAAAGATAATATCTTAGAGGTAGGTGATCAACGTTTTGTTTATAGTATTAGAAATATTGGAGATGCTTATTTAATATCAATAATTAAAGATGATTATCGCAGAGAATTTAAAAGTTCATTAATATCAGGTATTTCTAATTCGTCTATCGTTATTATTGTCATTGTCTTTATGATTTTAATGATGTGGGTTTATTCCTTAATTCATCCCTTAAATCAAATTAGAAATTATATAAAAAAAGTTAAAGATGGTGAAAAGGCCACGCTTGTTATTAAAAGAAATGATGAAATAGGTGAAGTGGCTGAGGCTATTGTAGATATGACAGATGAATTATCAGCACAAGAGAGAATCAGAGAAGAGATGATTCAAAACATATCTCATGATTTAAAAACACCTATCGCAACTATTAAGTCTTATAGTGAAAGCATTAAAGATGGCATTTATCCTTATGATACTCTAGAGAAGAGCGTTGATGTTATTATTGAGCATGCTGATCGTTTGGAAAAGAAAGTATATTCTTTGATTACTTATAATAAAATTGGTTATCTTCAAGATAATGATGAAGATGCCAAGGCTGATATGCGTGATGTGATTGAAAAGGCTATTCTTTCATGCAAAGTATTAAGAAATGATGTTTCGATTGATACTAGTGATGTTATGAATGATATTTATTTCCATGGTGAAGAAGAGGCCTGGAGAACAGCTGTTGAAAACCTTTTGGATAATGCCCTAAGGTATGCCAAAAGCGAGATAAGATTTACTTTAAGTCCAGATTTATTTGAAATATTTGATGATGGCCCTTTAATGAGCAAGGATCGTTTGGATAAATTATTTAAGCCTTATGAAAAAGGGAATAAGGGTAACTTTGGCTTAGGCTTGTCAATAGTTAAAAGGGTATGTGATACTTTTGGTTATTGTGTTGTAGGTGAAAATAAAAATGATGGTGTAGTTTTTAGAATCTATTGTAATAACACTAAGGCTAAAGGGAAAAAGAAAGTATAATTGACTTATGAGTTTTGTAAGAATTGATGATATTGATATTTATTATGAATTAAATGGTGACAAGGGTAAGGATGTCATTCTTTTACATGGTTGGGGACAGAATACAATTATGATGGATTTTATTGCTCAATCATTAAAGGAACACTTTAAAGTCTATAATATTGATTTACCAGGTTTTGGAAGGAGTGAGGAACCGAAAACTGCTTATTCAATTGAAGATTATGTTGAAATGTTAAGACAATTTGTAGAACTAAATCAAATCGAAAATCCAATTTTAATTGGTCATTCTTTTGGTTGCCGCATTTCTTTGTTGTATGCCTATAAGTATCCTGTTAATAAGATGGTGCTAACAGGTGCAGCTGGTGTTATGGCAAAACATGATCTTGAATGGTACTTAAGAGTTTATAGCTATAAAGCTGGCAAGATTTTATTGAAACCGTTTAAGGGTTTAAGTGCTAAACTTAGACAAAATGCCGGTAGCAGCGATTATAAAAATGCTAGTGAAATCATGAAACAAATACTTGTTAAGACTGTTAACTTTGATATTAGCCCTTATTTAAAGGATATTAAACCAGAAACATTGTTGGTTTTTGGTGAGAATGATGAGGCTACGCCGCTTTGGATGGGCAAGAAGATGGAAAAGCAAATGCCTGATGCGACTTTGGTTGTCTTTGAAGGTGATGATCATTTCGCTTATTTCCACCAACCGGATCGTTTTTGCAGAGTATTGGATGCGTTTTTAAGGAGAGACTATGAATAATTTATTTTATATTTTAATAACTTTAGTATTTTTATGTTTAAGTCTTGTATATGTTAAGAATACTTTACACGTTTTTCAACAAAATCGTTATGAATTCTATCGTTACTCTGAGTGGCTATTTGATAAGAATAATGTTCATTACTCTAATGCTTTAGTCTATGTAGTGTTGATGTTATTATGTTTTGTTGTTCCTAAGGGAATTAGATTGCCTATTGTTTTATTAATTACTGTTGTTTTTTCTTATATGGTAATTAAAAAAGAAATGAAAACTGAATATGTAAAACCGCTTGTGTATACTGATAGAGTTAAAAGACAAATTGTTGTTTATGCGATTTTAAGTTTTACTATTACTTTCTTATTAACTAAAATTTTACATAATTATTTAAATCTTGTAGGTATTATTAGTATCTATTTACCATATTTATTGATTTATTTAGTCGCGATCATCACAAATCCTATCGAAAATGCGATTAAAAAGGGTTTTGAGAATGAGGCTAGAGATATTTTAAAGAATGATGATAACTTAATTAAGGTTGGTATCACGGGATCTTTCGGTAAGACAACTACCAAAAATGTCGTTAATGATATTATTTCATCTAAATATTTAACTTTAATTACACCAGCTTCTTATAATACGCCGATGGGTATCACAAGAACTATTAGAGAAATGTATAAGCCTATTTATCAAGTATTTATTTGTGAGATGGGTGCCGATCATGTTGGTGAAATTACTTATTTGATGGATTTTGTGAAGCCTAAATATGGTATTGTGACATCTATTGGTCCTCAACACTTAAATACTTTTGGTAACTTAGATAATATCATTAAGGAAAAGATGGAAGAGATTGAAAGATTACCAAAAGATGGCGTTGGCATTATCAATTTGGATAATGAATATATTGCGAATTATAAAATCAACAATACTTGTAAGGTGCTTAGTGTTGGCATTGAAAATGATAAAGCGGATTTTAGTGCTTACGATATTAAGTATTCAAATACTGGTACTACTTTTAAGGTTAAGTTAGATGGCAAGGCAGCTACTTTTAAGACTATTTTACTTGGTAGTCATAATGTTACTAATATCTTATGTGGCATTGCCTTAGCTAGAGAACTTGGCTTAAGTAAAGAAGAGATAATTGATGGTGTAGCTAATATTAAGCAGGTACAGCATCGCTTAGAGATTAAAAAGATTAATGGTTTTACTTTCATTGATAATGCCTTCAATTCAAATCCAGTTGGCTGTAAGAGATCGCTTGAGGTCTTATCTATGATGAATGGTAAAAGAGTTATTGTGACACCAGGCTTGGTTGATTTGGGTAAGGAAGAGGCTAATGAAAATTATGCCTTTGGTGCTTATATGAAAGATAGGGCTGATAATGTAATATTGGTTGGTGAAAAGAATACTGAGGCTATCTATAGAGGCTTAAAGGACAGTGACTTTGATATGAATAATGTCAAGGTTGTAAATAGTGAAAAAGAAGCCTTTAATGAAGTTTATACAAAGTATAGTGTAAAAGATACTATTCTATTGGAGAATGATTTACCGGATGCCTTCATTCATTAAGAGGTGATTCTATTATGAAAAATGATTTAGATTTATTTGAAGATAGAGAAAAAGATTGGCTTGCCAAAGAGATAAGAAGAGAGAACTTGTTAGTTACAGACTTTGATATTAATGATGCTAGAAAACTAAAACTTGAGCATTATCAAGCGCATCACGGTAATATCAAGCCTAAGAAATCTAATAATGAAGCATTAGATACTATTCTGTTATTTCTTTTCATTTTTTTGGTGATGACTATTGTGTTTATTTTTATGACATTAGCTAGAGGCTATTTTTAAGAAAGGTTTATTTTTATGATTTTTGTGATTATTGTCATTGTGCTTATTGTGGTTGGTTTAATTTCTTGTATGTGCATTGTACCTCAAGGTAGTGCTTGGGTTATCGAAAGACTTGGAAAATATAGTTGTACATGGCAAGCTGGTTTACATATTAAGACTCCTATTTTAGAAAGGGTTGTTAGAAAGATTTCTTTAAAGGAACAGGTTGCTGACTTTGAACCTCAATCAGTTATTACTAAGGATAATGTAACTATGATGGTTGATTCAATTGTCTTTTTCCAAGTATTTGATCCAAAGCTATTAACTTATGGAGTTGAAAGACCAATTGCGGCGATTGAGAATTTAAGTGCTACTACTTTAAGAAATATTATTGGTGAATTATCACTTGATGATACTTTGTCTGGTAGAGATACTATTAACTCTCAAATTACCCAAATTTTAGATGATGCCACTGATAAATGGGGTATTAAGGTTACTCGTGTTGAGGTTAAGGATATTACTCCTCCTAAGTCTATTCAAGAGGCGATGGAAAAACAAATGAAGGCTGAAAGAGAAAAAAGAGCCATTATTTTAACTGCTGAAGGTGAGAAGCAATCTCAAATTACTCGTGCAGAGGGTGAAAAGGAATCGGCAATCTTAAGAGCTGATGCGGTTAAGGAACAAAGAATTAGAGAGGCTGATGGTGAGGCTTTGGCAATTGAGAAGGTGGCTAAGGCTCAAGGCGAGGCTATTAAGCTAATTAATGAAGCATGTCCTAGTGATTCTTATTTAAAGATTAGATCTTATGAAGCACTTGAAAAGGTGGCTGATGGACAGGCTACTAAGTTGATTGTTCCTAGTGATATTCAAGATTTGACAAAGACAGTGGCTGAAGTTAAGGAAGTGTTAGATAAATAATGCAGGGTAGAGTAAGAATAGATGATGAACTAGAAGAGGCAAAGGTTGCAGGACAAAAGGCTCTAGATAGTTTATATGAGGCACTAAGGCAAATTGATGGTGCTAAGACTGCTGGTATTATTGACATTTTCTCAGATAGTTTCCTAGTGGGCTTATTTAAGCATCATAAGATTCATGAGGTATCTTCTTGTTTAAAACAAGCACAAAGGGATTTGGAAGTATTTAAAAGAGAATTGACTGATGTTTATTCTTTTGATGATAATAACTTGAGGACTGATGATTTTGTTGGTTTAACTGATTTGTTTTTTGATAATATCTTTTCTGATTTGGCAATACAAAGACGTATTAGTGATGCCAAAGTTGAAATAGAGGCTATGATTGATAGAGTAGAAGATATACTTGCTAGATTATAGAAGGGTGTATAATGTTTTTATGAAATTAAATGTTGCAGTATTTTTTGGAGGTATGTCTTGTGAACATGAAATATCATGTATCACAGGTAATCAAGCATTAAAGGCACTTGATGATACAAAATATGAAATCATACCTATTTATGTTTCTAAGGAAAACGACTTATATACAGGTTCTAACTTATTTGAATTAAAGAATTATTATGATCTTGATAAGCTATGTAAATCATTAGATAAAGTGTGTTTATATAAGGATGGTAATAAGGTTTATCTAAAGCCTATTAAGGGAATGTTTGCGAAGGCACAAACTATCGATGTAGCTTTCTTGGCTATGCATGGTACTGGGGGCGAAGATGGTTCTTTACAAGGAATGATGGAAATGTTGGATCTTCCTTATACTTCTAGTAATGTATTGGGTAGTGCAGTAGGCCAAGATAAGGTTATAATGAAAGAAATCTTAGAATATGAACATGTTCCAATGGTTCCTTGGTTCTTTGTCTATAGTAATGATATTACAAATACTTATAAGGATATTGAGGCTAAGGCTGAGACGATTGGTTATCCGCTTATTGTTAAGCCAGCTAATTTAGGTTCAAGTATTGGTATTGAAATTGTTCATAAGAAGGATGAATTAAAGAGTGCTTTAAGTGAATGTGCTAAATATGATGATAAGCTTGTTATTGAAAAGATGGTTAAACAATTAAAGGAAGTTAACATCTCAGTAATGGGCAATAGTAAGGATGCTAAGGTTAGTGCTATTGAGGAAGTATTAAAGGGTGATGAATTCTTAAGTTTCTCAAATAAGTATCTTGGTGGTGGCAAGGGAACTAAGGGTTCTAAGCCTACTAAGGTGGCTCCTACTAAGGGTTCTAAGGGTATGGCTAGCGCTAGTAGAATTGTTCCGGCAAGACTTGATGGCAATCAACAAAAAGAAATTGAAGAATATGCGCTAAAGTCATTTAAGGCTTTAAATGCTTCTGGGGCAGTTAGAATTGATTTTATGATTGATAAGGAAGATGGTTCTGTTTATGTTAATGAAATTAATTCGATTCCAGGTTCACTTGCTTTCTATTTATGGAAGGAAGTTGGCGTTGATTTTAGAGAAGAATGCGATTTGTTGATTAATAACGCATTGAATGTTTACAGAGAAAAGAAGAAGAAAGTTCGTTCTTTTGACACAAATATTTTAAGTAATTATAAGGAGAATTAATTATGTCAACACCTCACAATCAGGCAATTATGGGAGATATCGCTAAGGTTGTATTGATGCCAGGCGATCCATTACGTGCAAAATTTATTGCGGAAACTTTTTTAGAGAATCCTGTTCAATTCAATTCTGTTAGAAACATGTTTGGTTATACAGGAACTTATAAGGGCAAGAAAGTGTCTGTTATGGGTTCTGGTATGGGCATGCCAAGTATTGGTATCTATTCACATGAACTATATAGTTCTTATGGAGTAGAATCTATCATTAGAATTGGTACAGCTGGTGCTTATAAGGAAGAATTAAATCTTTATGATGTAATTCTTGCTGATAGTGCTTATTCTGAATCTTCTTATCCTTTGGCTATGTCTGGTGTAGATACACATGTAACATATCCAAGTGAAGAATTAAATAAGACTATTTTGGATAGTGCTGCAAAGGCTGGTATTCCAGTAACTTGTGGTAGAATTCATTCTAGTGATGTTTTCTATCATGATGCATCTTCTAACTATATGGATGGTGTTAATGAAAATAACTGCTTAGTAGTCGAAATGGAAAGTTTTGCGCTTTTCCACAACGCTAAGATGTTAAATAAGAAGGCAGCTTGTATCGTTACTGTTTCTGATTCTTTAGTTAATCATGTAGAGACTACTGCAGAAGAGAGACAAACAGCTTTCACTAATATGATGAAGATTGCGCTTGAGGCTGCTATCGCAAATGAATAAAACAACTCGTAAGGCTTTTGTGTGGATTTTAATAATCCTAATGGTAGTTATTACAATCTTACCTTTGGCTTCATTATTATTTACTTCATGAAAAAGCTTATATTATTATTTATTTTATTACTATTATGTGCTTGTTCTAACGAGTATAAAAAGCTTGGTTATTCTGTTAAGGCCGCTAATGTCATTAGTAGCTTAGATGAAAAGGACCAAGTCTTTTTTAGTGAGTATGATGAGAATTTAGATTCTATTCTTTCTAATAAAGATTTTAAATTAGAAAATTTAAGATTATATATTCAATTTAGTAGGCACTTAAATGGTGATGATATCGTTAGATTGGTGAATGATGGTACCATTGGTTATTTTAACTATGGTGTTATTAAGAATTTGACTTCAAATAAAGACTTTGTTGTTGAAAAGATAAATGAATATCTTGATTTATATAAGGATATCAAGGATGTAGATACCGTTATCTTTATGGCTAAACAAGGAATTGATTCAGATGTTGAATTGGTATCTAAGCTTATTAAGGATAAGGGGTATATTGTGGATAATTTGCCTTTATATCTTAAATATAAGGGTGAGAAAGAAGAAACAAGAAGTTTAGTTGAGTATGTTAATACCTTAGGTTTCTTAAGATATTATGAGGATAATTTTTATGCTGAACCTGATAAGTATGGAACTGAAGTATTAGTTAATAAATATTATTATTTGGGTCCTGATTATGTACCAACTGATTTAATTGAATTAAAGGAATATGGTTATGGTTCTTTAAGAAAAGTGGCTTATGATGCTTATGTAAAGATGTATGAAGCTGCTAAAAAAGATGGTGTTAGTTTTTATGTAACTTCATCATATCGTTCATATAAGACACAGGTTATCATTTATAATCGTTATTTAACAATTGATCCACAAGAGAAGGTTGATATCTATAGTGCTAGACCTGGTTTCTCTGATCATCAGACAGGATATACGGTTGATATCTTAACTTCAGGTCATGACTTTGATACCTTTTACTTGACACCTGCCGCAAAGTGGTTGGCTGATAACGCTTATAAGTATGGATTTATCTTAAGATATCCTAAAGGTTTAGAACAAGCCACTGGTTATGAATATGAGGCATGGCATTTCCGTTATGTGGGAGATGTTGCGAGTGATGTTTATAAAAGTGGCTTAAGTTATGATGAATATTTCGCAAAGTATATTGAAGAGTAGTAGAATATATAGGAAAGAAGGTTATATATAAAATGGGTATGTTTGATAAGTTGTTAAACAACTTAAAATCTAGTCGTAAGACAATTGTTTTTACCGAGGGTAATGATGTGCGTATTTTAAGTGCTGCACAAAGATTATTAAATGAAGATTTAATGGATGTTATCTTATGTGGTAATGTTGATGAAGTTAATGGTGTTGCCAAGGAAAATGGTTTAGATGTCTCTAAGGCTACAATCTTAGATCCTCTTACTTATCCTGAAATGGATGAGATGGTTAAGACTATGGTTGAGCTTAGAAAAGGTAAGATGAGCGAAGAAGAATGTAGAACATTATTAACTAAGTGTAACTACTTCGGTACAATGCTTGTAAAGATGGGCAAGGCTCATGCCTTACTTGGTGGTGCTACTTATTCTACTGCTGATACAGTAAGACCTGCTCTTCAATTAATTAAAACAAGAAAGGGTGCTAATTTAGTAAGTTCTTGTTTCATTCTTGAAAGAGAAAAAGAAGGCGTTGAAGAAAAGTTAGTTATGGGTGATTGCGCTATCAATATCGCTTATACTGATAGACTTGATAAGGAAGGCAATGTGGTATTGAGTGCTGCTGCTCAACTTGGTGAAGTTGCAGTTGAAACTGCAAGAACTGCTAGATATTTCGGTATTGATCCTAAGGTTGCGGTATTATCATTTTCAACTTATGGTTCTGCAAAGGGTGGTACAGTAGCTTTATCTCATGATGCAGTTATTGAAGCTAGAAAGATGGATCCAGAATTAGAAATTGATGGTGAATTACAATTTGATGCCGCTATTTCTCCAGTTGTAGCTAATGTTAAATGTCCTAATTCAACTGTTGCAGGTAAGGCTAACACATTTATTTTCCCATTGATTGAAGCTGGTAATATTGGTTATAAGATTGCTCAAAGACTTGGTGGTTATGCTGCATATGGACCTATTTTACAAGGTTTAAATGCTCCTATTAACGACTTGTCTAGAGGTTGCGATGCTGATGAAGTATATGTAATGGCAATCGTTACAGCTGGTATGGCTGAATAACAAATAGGAATAACGGCCTATTGGCCGTTTTTTTATTACTTGTATGAAAAACGATTTAGGTAAAGATAAAATCAGCAAGCTAGTATTTGCGATTGCGATACCTAGTATGATAGCTCAAATTGTAAATGTCTTATATTCGGTAATCGATAGAATCTATATTGGACATTTGCAAGATGCCGGTTCTTTAGCTCTTGCAGGGGTTGGTGTGTGTGGACCAATTCTTACTATGATAGCTGCTTTGGGTTCACTAGTTGGTGTTGGTGGTGGTGCTTTATGTGCTATTAAATTAGGTGAAAAGAAAGATGATGTTGCTAGAGATATTGTTTCTAGTTCTTTTATATTGTTACTTATAATCTCAATAATCATTCCACCGATTATTATTTATTTCCAAGAATCGATTCTATTACTTTTTGGAGCAAGCTTTTCAACACTTCCCTATGCGATGAGTTACTTTAAGGTATATCTATTGGGTACACCATTCGCCTTACTTACAATAGGTATGAATAATTTCATTAATTGCCAAGGTTATTCTAAGCTAGCTATGATAACTACTTTGATTGGTACTTTTATTAATATTATCTTAGATCCAATCTTGATGTTTGTTTTTGATATGGGAGTTACTGGTGCTGCCTTAGCTTCTATTATTGGTCAATTTGTTTCTTGTGTCTTTGTCTTATATATCTTGATGTCAAAGAAATTAGAAATATCATTGCGTATTAAGAAACTCAATTTAAAGTTATCTAGCGAAATATTAACAATTGGTTTTAACCAATTTATCATTGTAATGTTTGATAATGTAATGATTATTGCGCTTAATTCTTTGTTAAAGAAATATGGTGCTCAAGAGGCAGATACTTATATTGCGATTAATACTATTATTCAATCTTTTATGTTGATAGTAACAATGCCTTTAGGTGGCATTAGTGGCGGTACACAGTGTATTTTAAGTTATAACTATGGTGCTTATAATGTTGATAGGGTTAAGGAAGCTTTCTATTATCTGATGAAAGTTTGTGCATGTTATTGCACAATTATGTTTGTTGCGGTGTATTTGTTTGGCAATGGTTTTATAACTTTATTTACTAAAGATTTATATTTAAAAGAAATGACTTTTAAAGCATTAAAAATATATACCTTATTCATTATTCCACTAGGCTTTCAATATGAGATGGTAGATGGTATGACCGCTCTAGGACAGGTTAAGATTTCTTTATTCTTATCTTTCTTTAGAAAGTCAGTATATTTTATTATGTTGTTTATTTTACCTTTATTTTTTGCCCCTATTTATATTTTTGCGGCAGAATGTATATCAGACATTCTTGCACCCATTGTCTCTTATCTAGTTGTTAAACATAACTTTGACAAGATTATGGAGTGGAGATTATATTGTAGGACAAATTAAATTGTTAATTTCATTTTTAATATTTAAAAGAAATGTAGCATATTTATTAATATTTGTTACAGTCATACGATCCTTGGGAGCTGAAATCGATATCGCATAAGTTGGTTTATTTTCAAAATCATTTATGGCAATAGCGATACATTTCACTCCTTTTTCCATTTCTTCATTATCTAGGGCATAACCATTTTTGCGCACATTATTTATTGTTTTTAATAAAGTTTCAATATCTACAATTGTATTGTTTGTGTAAGTTTTGATGTCACTAGATTTAAAGATATCTTCTATTTTTTCATCACTCATATAAGCTAACATAGCTTTGCCAACCCCTGAACAATATAAGGGAATTGCTTTTCCAATTTTTGAAATTAATCTAATTGAATTTGATGAGGCTTCAACTTTGTCAATATAAACAGCAGTATTATCAACAAGTTTAACTAAGTGCACTGTTTCACTTGTATATTCGGATATTTTTTTAAGATAAGGTCTACAAATTGAGGCCATATCATTTTTTTCTAGAATTTTACTTGAAAGAGCACAAATTTTAAAACTAGGACGATATTTTAAACTATTCTTATCTTGGTTAACATAGCCCATCATCATCAAAGATTGTAAAAGACGATGAATGCTAGCTTTGTTGATATCTAGTTCTTTAGATATCTCGATAAGTCCACATTCACCTTTATCTACTAATAATTCCAAACATTTGAATAATTTTTCGGATACTTGAATAGGGTTTTTGTTTTCCATAGTACAAAAAGTTGTATAATCTAAACGAAGATGTTTCGTTATATGGAAACTAGTTCCACAATACGAAACTATTGTAACACATTCTAAGGAGGAATACAAAGATGAATGATGTTTTAAAGAAAATTTCTGAAGTAGGAATACTTCCTGTTGTTGTATTAGATGATGCTAAGGATGCTAAGGATTTAGCGAAGGCTTTAATTGAAGGTGGTCTTCCTTGTGCAGAAGTAACTTTTAGAACTGCTGCCGCTGAGGAGTCTATTAGGATTATTAGTGAAGCATATCCTGAGATGTTGGTTGGTGCTGGTACTGTTTTAAGTGTAGATCAAGTTAAGAAAGCTGTTGCAGCAGGTGCTAAATTTATTGTTTCTCCTGGTTTTGATGAAGAAGTTGTTAAGTATTGTTTAGATAATAATATTCCTGTAACACCTGGTGTATGTACTCCAAGTGATGTTCAAAAGGGTTACAAGATGGGGCTTGATGTATTGAAGTTCTTTCCTGCTGAACCAAGTGGTGGCTTAAGTATGATTAAGGCTATAGCTGCACCATACACTATGATGAAGTTCATCCCTACTGGCGGTATTAATGAAAATAATATGGAAGATTACTTAAAATATGATCGTATTTTAGCTATTGGTGGTAGTTGGATGGTTAAGTCTAGTCTTGTTAAAAGTGGTGAATTCGATAAGATTAAGGAAATGAGTAAGACAGCAGTAGCAAGAGTAAAGGAGATTAGAGGATAATGAATCTAAATTTAAGACCTAAAGAAGAATGCATGTTTGATGCGGTTTCACTTGGTGAAATCATGTTAAGACTAGATCCAGGTGAGGGTAGAATCAGAACTGCTAGATCTTTTAAAGCTTGGGAAGGCGGTGGCGAATATAATGTCGTTAGAGGCCTTCATAAGTGTTTTGGCTTAGATACTGGTGTTATTACTGCTTTTGCGGATAATGAAGTGGGTAAATTGTTGGTGGATTTTGTTGAACAAGGTGGTGTTTCTACAAAATTAATCAAGATGATGAAAACTGATGGTATTGGTAGAACTTGTCGTAACGGTTTGAATTTTACTGAAAGAGGTTATGGCATTAGAGGTGCTGTTGGTTGTTCAGATAGAGCTAATACTGCCATTTCTAAGGCAACAAGCGAAGACTTTGACTTTGACTATATCTTTGGTACCTTAGGTGTTCGTTGGTTACATACTGGTGGTATTTATGCAGCTATTTCAAGTGTAAGTTGTCAAACTGTTATCGATGCGATTAAAACTGCTAAGAAATATGGAACAATTGTTTCTTATGACTTGAATTATCGTCCAAGTATGTGGAATGCTATTGGTGGTCTTGAGAAGGCAAGAGAAGTTAATAAAGAGATCGCAAAGTATGTTGATGTCATGATTGGTAATGAAGAAGATTTTACTGCATGTCTTGGTTTTGAGATTGAAGGTAATGATGAAAACCTTAAGTCCTTAAATCTTGATGGCTACAAGAAGATGATTAATGAAGCAGCTAAGACTTATCCAAATTTTAAGGCTGTTGCGACTACACTTAGAACTGTTAAGACAGCTACTGTAAATGATTGGTCTGCGATTATGTGGGCTGATGGTGAAATTTATAAGGCTAATGATTATAAGGATCTTGAAATATTAGATAGAGTTGGTGGCGGTGATTCTTTTGCCTCAGGTCTAGTTTATGGTTTGATTACAGGTTGTGACCCATTAACTTGTGTTAATTATGGTGCTGCACATGGCGCTTTGGCAATGACTACACCAGGTGATACTTCTATGGCTTCTTTAAAGGAAGTTGAAGCGGTTATGTCAGGTGCTGGTGCACGTGTAAAGAGATAACTTATGGAAATGACATTAAGATGGTATGGAAGCAAATTCGATACCGTTACTTTGAAACAAATTAGACAGATCCCTGGTGTTACTGGTGTCATATCAACTTTATATGACACTAAACCTGGCGATGTTTGGTCAAAAGAGGCTATTCATGCCTTAAAGGAAGAAATAGAAGCTAGTGGTTTAAGACTTTCAGGTATTGAAAGTGTTAATGTACATGATTCTATTAAGGCTGGATTAGCTGATAGAGACTTTTATATTGACAACTACATCAAGACGCTTGTTAACTTGGGCCAAGAAGATATTCATTTGGTTTGTTATAATTTTATGCCAGTATTCGATTGGACTAGAACTGAGCTTGCCAGAGTTAGAGAGGATGGTTCAACAGTTTTAGCTTATACTCAAGAAGCTGTAGATAAACTTGATCCAAGTAAGATGTTTGAGACAATTTCAAGTGATACAAACGGAAGTGTTATGCCTGGTTGGGAACCTGATCGTTTAGCCCATGTTAAAGAGTTGTTTGAATTATATAAGGATGTTGATTCTGAAAAACTATTTGAAAATTTAAAGTATTTTTTAGAGAGAATCATGCCTGTATGTAATAAGTATGATATCAAGATGGCTATTCATCCTGATGATCCTGCTTGGAGTGTCTTTGGACTACCTAGAATCATTATTAATGAAGAAAATATCTTGCGTCTTATGAAGATGGTTGATGATCCACATAATGGAGTTACTTTCTGTTCTGGTTCATATGGTACAAATCTTAATAATGATTTACCTGATATGATTAGAAGTTTGAAGGGTAGAATTCATTTTGCGCATGTACGTAATTTGAAGTTTATTAGTCCAACTAACTTTGAAGAGGCAGCTCATTTATCTAGTGATGGTAATTTTGATATGTATGAGATCATGAAAGCCTTATATGAAATCGGTTTTGATGGTCCTATTAGACCCGATCATGGCCGTATGATTTGGGATGAGGTAGCGATGCCTGGCTATGGATTATATGATAGAGCCTTGGGCGCTACTTATTTGAATGGCCTATGGGAGGCAATCGACAAAAATGCGCATAGATAGTCCGATAGATGAATTTGAAGGTTTTAATGTTCCGAAGTATGATTTAAATTTAATAAAGACTAAAACATATGATAATCCTTATTGGATTCATTTTGGAGCTGGTAACTTGTTTAGAGCTTTTCATGCCAACATTGTTGAAAGATTATTGAATGAAAAAGAACTAGATAGGGGCTTAATTGTAGCTGAAGGCTATGACTATGAGATCGTGGAAAAGATGTATTGGCCTTATGATAATCGTCATATTTTGGTTACTTTAAAGGCTGATGGCAGTGTTTCAAAGAGTCTTATCGCTTCTGTTTGTGAAAGCTTGGTTCTTGATGAAGATAATGAGAATCAAATCAATAGATTAAAGGAAATCTTTGTCAAGGATTCTTTACAAATGGCTACTTTCACTATTACTGAAAAGGGTTATTCTTTAAATAATCAAAGTGTGAGCGACGATTTTGTAAGTGGACCATCTAAGCCAGTAAGCTATTTAGGAAAAGTGGCTTCGCTTTTGTATGAAAGATATCTATATGGTCAAAAGCCTATTGCGATGGTAAGTACTGATAATTGTTCTCATAATGGTGATAAATTATATGAGGCTATGAATGCTTTTGCGATTAATTGGGCTAAAAACAATAAGGTTGAAAAAGGCTTTGTGGATTATGTCAACGATAAGTCTAAGGTTTCTTTTCCTTGGTCTATGATTGACAAGATTACTCCGCGTCCTGACAAGCATGTTAAAGAGATGTTAAGTGAAATAGAGGGGATTGATGGACTTGTTACTTCTAAGAATACTTATATTGCGCCTTTTGTGAATTCAGAAGAGAGTGAATATTTAGTTATAGAAGATTGGTTCCCAAATGGTAGACCAAATTTAGAAAAAGCAGGTGTCTTGTTTACTGATAGAGAAACAGTGGATAAGGTTGAAAAGATGAAAGTGTGCACCTGTTTAAATCCTTTGCATACAAGTCTTGCGATATTTGGTTGTTTATTGGGCTATCAAAAGATTGCGGATGAAATGAAGGATGCTGACTTAGTTAATTTAATTAAGTCTATTGGTTATAAGGAGGGTTTAAAGGTCGTGGTTGATCCAAAGATTTTAAATCCTAAGGAATTCATTGATACCGTAATTAATGTAAGACTAGTAAATCCTTTTATGCCAGATACTCCACAAAGAATCGCTTGTGATACTTCACAAAAGTTGGCAATTAGATTTGGTGAAACAATTAAGGCTTATATTAAAAATGGCTATGATTTGAGTGAATTGAAGTTGATTCCTTTGGTATTTGCAGGATGGCTAAGATATTTAATGGCTATTGATGATAATGGTGAACAATTTGAATTGAGTCCTGATCCACTATTAAATGAGGTATGTCCTTATGCTAAAAATTTAAAATTTGGTGATAGTGATGTATCTTGTGTTAAGCCATTGTTGGAAAATGAAAAGATCTTTGGGGTTAATCTATATGATATTGGATTAGCAGATTCAGTATTAAGTTACTTTAAGGATTTAATTAAAGACAAGGGTGCTGTTAGAGATACATTGCATAAAGCTGTTAATTAAAAGGTTTCGTTTAGAAGCCTTTTAATGTGGTTATAATAATAACTTATAAGGATAAAAAATATATAATTAAACAAGAGGTTTATTTATGTTGTTTGTATATTATCCAAAGTGTTCTACATGTCTAAAGGCTAAAAAATGGCTTGATGACAATAATATTAAGTATGAAGAACGTCATATAGTGGAAGATAATCCTAAATATGATGAATTAAAAAAGTGGTATCAAAGAAGTGGTTTACCACTTAAGAAATTCTTTAATACTAGTGGTTTAGTCTATAAGAACAATAATATTAAAGATAAATTATTGACTATGAGTGAAGAAGAACAGTTACATCTATTAGCGACCAATGGAATGTTGGTGAAAAGACCATTACTTATAAGTGATGAATTTGTTCTTGTGGGATTTAAAGATGATGAATGGAAAAATAGAATCTAGTAACTAGATTCTATTTTTGTCTTTCTTCGATTTCTTTTAATTCGCCAATTCTTCTAGCATGTCTTCCGTTTGGATCATAGAAGTCAGTAGTTAGGAATGTGTCTACTAATTGTTTAGCTGTGTCCAAATCAACAATTCTAGCACCAAAGGCGATAATTTGGGCGTTGTTGTGTTCTCTAATAAGAGCAGCAGTCTTTGTTTCTGAACATACACCAGCTCTGATGCCATTTACTTTGTTGCAGGCAATTGAGATGCCAACACCTGTGCCACAGATGGCAATACCTTTTTCACATTCACCATTCATGATACCGTTGGCAAGCTTCTCACCAGCGATAGGATAGTCACAGCTGTTTTCGGTGTCAAAGCCATAGTTTACAACTTCATAGCCTTTACTTGTTAGATAGTCGATAAGCTCGAATTTCATTTTAGTAGCTGCATGATCATTTGCGATTCCGATTTTCATATGTACATCCTCCATACACCATTATAAGTGTAAATGGGGATATGTTATAATGATTTAGTTATGAGTTTTACAGTAGAGACAACAAAATTTGATGGTCCTCTTGATTTGATGCTTCATCTTATCAAGGAACAACAATTGGATATCTTTGATTTGGATATGGAAGTGTTGACTGACCAATATATTAATTATCTTCAAACGATGGAGAAGTTAGAACTTGAGATTGAGAGCGAATATCTTGTGGAGCTAGCTACTTTGATTGAATATAAGTCTAAGAAATTGTTACCTAAAAAGACTGAAGAGCTTGAAGATGACTATGAGGAAGATCCAAAGGAAAGAATTGTAAGAAGGTTGTTGGAATATCAAAAGTATAAGGAAGTATCTAATGAACTACTAGAAGCGTTTAACCAAAGGCAGGAACAATTCGCAAAGCCTTTGTCTATTGATTCTATCAATACTAATAATTTAGTAGATGATCAAAAGTTAGAAGGCAATCCTTATGATTTACTTAAGGCGATGACAAGAGTTTTAAGAAGAATGGAGTTGTCTAAGCCGATTGAGACAAAGTTGACTGCTAAGGAAATATCAACTGAAGATCGTATTCTTGAAATTAAATCTAGATTATCTACTCTGCCTAAGACATTTAATTTTGAGAATCTAGTAGCTGATTGTCATAATGTGCATGAGGTTATTGTTACTTTCTTGGCAATTCTAGATATGGCGAAGGATCATTATTTAGTATTTAGCACTGATGATAATGATGAAATATGGTTTAGAAGAGGTGAAAACAATGAGTGATACTTTAAATATTGAAGCTATTGTTGAAGGACTATTATATATGGTTGGTGATGATGGCTTGAAGGTTGAACAACTTGCAAGTGTAATAGACAAGAGCATTGAAGATAGTGAGGCTATCTTGAATAGTATCCAAAGTAAATATTCTAATGAAAACTTTGGTATTGAGTTAGTTAACTATGGTAAGACCTATAAATTTATTACTAAACAAGAAGTTGCCCCTTATATCCAAGCCTTATTTCATACTAGTAAGCCTAATACTTTATCTCAAAGTGCTTTAGAGACTTTGGCTATTATCGCTTATAAGCAACCAATTACTAGAGTTGAAATTGAAGAGCTTAGGGGTGTTGGTGCTGATATGATGTTAAGAAAACTGCAGGCTCGTAATTTAATTAGGGAAGCTGGGAGAAGTGATGCTCCTGGTAAGCCGATATTATATGAAGTTACTGAAGAGTTCATGGATAGTTTTAAGTTATATACTTTGAATGAGTTACCTGATTTACCTGAATTTAACAGTGATGAAGAAAATGAAAATTTATTTGAATAGGAGGAAATATAGATGAGTTGTAATGGTGATTGTGAAAACTGCAGCAGCGGAAACGATTGTGAAAGCTGTGGTGGTGATTGTAAACATGAAATTAAGAAATTAGAACTATGCGAAGGTTCTAGTGTTGGCAAGATTATTGCAGTATTAAGCGGTAAGGGTGGTGTTGGTAAGTCAATGGTTACATCTTTATTGGCTGTTGAACTTGCTAAGGCTGGTAAAAAGGTTGGTGTTTTAGACTCCGATATTACAGGCCCTTCAATTGCCAAGACTTTTGGTTTTGAAGGTGAAATCTATGGTGATGATAAGGGTATTTTCCCTCATGTTTCTAAGTCTGGTATCAAGTCTATTTCTATTAATATGATGTTAGAGAGTGAAGAGACTCCGGTTGTATGGCGTGGCGCTTTACTTACAAGTGTTATTAGTCAATTCTATAGTGAGGTACATTGGGGCGAATTAGATTATTTGTTGATCGATATGCCTCCTGGCACAGGTGATGTTGCCTTAACTGTTTTCCAACAGCTTCCTGTTGATGAGGTAGTAATGGTTACAACGCCTAGTAAGCTAGTTTCTATGGTTGTTGCCAAGGCTATTAATATGGCTGAGATGGTTAAGGTTCCAGTTGTTGGTCTTGTTGATAATATGGCTTATGTAAAGTGTGATAACTGTGGTCATGCGATTAATATTTATAAAGAAGATGATACTGAAAACATCGCCAAGAAATACGGTTTAAATGTTGTATCTAAGCTTCCAATTGATCCTGTATTAGCTAATTTGGTTGATGAAGGTAGAATTGAAGAATATGATGGTAATTATTTAGAAGAACTTACAAAGAGGATTATAAATGACTAAGAATAATAAGTTAGCCTTAGGCTCTAATATCTTACTTATCGTGTTAGCTAGCCTGGGATTGTATTTTTCTATTGTGGATAAGAATGCTTTCTTATACTACAGTGATAATGCAGGCATGTTTGCGCTTAGTGCGAGTATCTTGTATGTGATTATTGTCTTAGCAAAAAAAGAACCAAATTTTCTTTGTTTGGCATTAAGATATGTGAGTACTACCTGTTTGGTATTAACACTAGTTGGTACTTTCTATGTAGCTACTACAACAGGTGAGAACTACTTGGATAGTTTTATTAAGGGTTCCCATTTGTTTAATAACTTATTGTGTCCAATTGTATCTGTTATCTCTTTTACTTTATTTGAGGGTGATAGAAGATTAAATAAGAAGAAGACAATCTGGTATGCTTTGATTCCTACAGTGATTTATGGAATTATCATGTTAGTATGTAATGTATCTAATACATTTACTGGTCCATATTCATTTATGATGATTAATGATAATCCTGTTTATGTAACTGTGGTTGTATTTATAGTAACAATAATCTTAAATTATGTAATAGGTCGTTTCTTGTTATTATCTAATCAGAAACATGCACCTAGAAGAAAGAAGGCTCAATAATGGAATATAGAAGATTTGAAAATACTATCGTTTTAAGAATGGATAGAGGTGAAGAGGTTCTTGAAACTTTAAAGGAAGTTGCTTTAAAGGAAAATATCAAGTTGGCTTCTATTTCAGCTTTAGGCGCTTGTGATCATTTTGTAGCTGGTGTTTATAATGTGACTGAACAAAAGTATTACAAGAATGAATTCAACGGTGCTTTCGAGATTACAAGTCTTGTAGGTAATATCAATACTATGAATGGTGAATATTATTCTCATTTACATATTACTTGTGCAGATGATAAGGCAGCATGCTTCGGTGGTCACTTAAACGAGGCTAGAATCAGTGCTACTTGTGAGATGTTTATTAATATCATCGATGGTAGCGTTGATCGCTATAAGGATGAAGTAACTGGTTTAAATCTATTTAAATTCTAAGAAATCGTTTCGTTTGAAACGATTTTCTTTTATCATATATTTATGAAGAAAATCTTACTGGTAGAGGATGATAAGTATATAGCTGAAGAAATATTCAATAGAACTAAGATGTGGGATATGGATTGCTTAGTAGTTGAAGATTTTAAGGATGTACTAAGTACTTTTAATGAATATGATCCTTCAATTGTCTTGTTAGATATTTCTTTACCTTTTTATGATGGCTATTATTGGTGTAGGGAAATTAGAAAAATATCCAAGGTTCCTATTATCTTTATCTCTTCTAAAAACGATGATATGAATATGATTATGGCAATGAATATTGGTGCTGATGATTTTATTGCTAAGCCTTTTTCTTTTGATTTGTTGATTGCGAAAATTGAGGCACTTCTTAGAAGAACTTATGATTTTAATATAGGCACAAGTATCACTTATAAAGACTATGTCTTGAACTTGGGTGATAGTAGCTTATCTTATAATGATAAAAGAATTGTTCTTACAAGTAATGAACAAAAGATTCTTAAATGTTTATTTGAACACAAGGGTAATGTAGTATCCCGTGAAAAGCTTATGAATGTTTTGTGGGATACCGATTGTTATATCGATGATAATACTTTAACTGTTAATATTAATCGTTTAAGAAAGAAATGTTTTGAATTGTCTAACGAAGATTTTATTAAGACAAGAGTAAAACAAGGGTATATTGTTGAATGAGGTATTTTAAAGATAATCATAGAGTATATTTATTATTACTAGTGGTGATACTAGTTTTTGATAGTTTGTTGATGTTGTGTAATATTGATATTTCACTTATTATTTATCCTAATGTGATTGTCTTGTTTATAATTATTGTCTATGTAATTTATGATTATTATAAGTATAAAAATAAACATGAACTGTTGATTAAAGGTTTTTATGATGACGTTGATTGTATATTTGATGAAGATTATAAAAGGTTGATTAACGAATTAGAAGCTAAAATAAGAGAACTAGAAACTAATAATCATAAAATTAAGAAAGAGATGTCTGATTATTATTCTTTGTGGGTTCATCAAATAAAAACACCTATTTCAGCTATGCAACTGACGCTTGAAAATGAAGATAGCCAATTATCTAGAAAATTGATGTTAGAATTACAACACATTGAACAGTATGTAGATATGGTATTAACTTATCAAAAACTTAGTGATGGTAGTGATTATGTCTTTGAAGAAAATGATTTGGATGTAATGATTAAAGATACTATTCGCTATTTACGTTTAGAATTTATTGAAAGAAAGCTTTCGTTAAAGTATGAACCAATAAGTAGAACCATCATTACTGATAAGAAATGGTTTGAATTCATCCTTAAACAACTTATCAGTAATGCCTTAAAATACACCCGTAAGGGTAGTATTGAAATTTATCTTGAAGATAATTGTTTGTGTATAAAAGATGATGGTATTGGGATTAAGGAAAGCGATTTAAGAAGAATTTTTGAAATGGGCTATACTGGTTCTAATGGCCATGATAATAAGAATTCTAGTGGTATTGGTTTGTATTTGTGTACCAATATTGTTTCTAATTTGGGTTTGAAATTGAGCGCTACTTCTATTGTTGGTGTTGGCAGTATTTTTAAGATTGACTTAAGACAGGATGAGAAGGCGAAGGACTGATGTTACAAAAATGTAAGTTTTTTGTAAGCTAGATAAATGGAAGCGGTTTTTGGTTTTATTTAGAATCAAGATGGAGGTAAAAATTATGAATTTATTAGAAGTTAAAAATCTAAAGAAAGTTTATACTTCGCTTGGTATGAATAAAACGGAAGCTTTGAAAGATGTAAACTTTTCGGTTGAAAAAGGTGAATTTATCGCCATTATGGGTGAGTCAGGAAGTGGTAAGACTACTTTATTAAATATCTTAGCTTCTCTTGATAAGGCTAGTTCTGGTGAAGTTTATCTAGAGGGCAAGTTAATCAATAATATTAAGGATAAAGATTTAGCTAGTTTTAGAAGAGATAATCTTGGTTTTGTGTTCCAGGAGTTTAATCTTTTGGATACTTTTAATCTTAAGGATAATATTTTATTACCTTTGGTGTTGGCAAATAATAACTATAAGGATATGAATGTTAAGTTAAATCCTTTAGCAAGAAAATTAGGTATCTTTGAATTGCTTAATAAGTATCCTTATGAGGTGTCTGGTGGTCAGAAACAAAGGGCTGCAGTGTGCAGGGCTTTAATCAATGATCCAAAGTTGGTTTTGGCTGATGAACCTACTGGTGCTTTGGATTCTAAGTCTACTGATGAGCTATTGAAGGCTTTTGTGGATATTAATAAGATGGGGCAGACTATTTTGATGGTTACTCATTCTGTTAAGGCAGCAAGTATCGCAAGTAGGGTCTTGTTTATTAAGGATGGCAAGATTTTTCATGAAATTTATAAGGGTAATGATACAAATAGTGAATTCTATGAGAAGATTTCAAATACTTTAACTTTATTGGTACTAAAGGAAAAAGAAAATGAGAATCTATAACGTTTTAGCTTTAGAGGGTATTAAGAAGAATAAACAATTATATCTTCCTTATATCATCAGTTCTGTTTGTATCATTGCGATAACTTATATCGTTTCTTATTTTTGTTACTCTAAAACAATTATAAGTTCCGTTGGCGGAGAAGTGATTTCATCAATTATGCTACTTGGTTATATGGTTATGGCACTCTTCTCTTTGATTTTTATTTTCTATACTCATTCTTTTTTGTTCAAAAGAAGAAAGAAGGAATTCGGCTTATATAATGTCTTAGGCTTGGCTAAGAAAGATATTTGTAAGATTGTATTTCTAGATAATATCTATGTTGATATTATTACTATTGTGTTAGGACTTGGTGTTGGTATTTTATTTTCGAAGTTTGCGGAATTAGCTTACTTTAAGATTGTAGCTAAGCCTTATTCGATAGCCTTTAACTTACCTATACTATCTCTAATGATGACTCTAATTTGTTTCTTGGGAATTTACTTTTTAATTCTTGTTTCATCTATTATTAGTGTTTATAAAAATGATACCATTGCGTTTTTAAAGGCTGATAGTAGTGGTGAAAAGGCACCTAGAGCGAATTTCTTAATAGCTTTGCTTGGTTTAATAATATTGGCCTTTGCCTATTATTTAGCTATTACCATTGATGATCCCGTACAAGCTATGTTGACATTTTTCTTTGCGGTTATTATGGTTGTTGTGGCAACATATTTGTTGTTCATTGCCGGGTCTGTCACTTTATGTAAAATCCTTGCGCATAATAAGAAATATTATTATAAGTTAAATCATTTTATTAGCGTTTCTTCTATGTCATTTAGAATGAAAAGAAACGGTTCTGGTTTAGCTTCTATTTGTATCTTAGCAACAATGGTGCTTGTAATGTTGTCATCTACTTCATCGTTATATTTTGGTGCTAAAAGTTCTAATAAAAAGTTATTTCCTTATGAGTATTCTATCAATTATAATTACGATACTTACGATGAATTAATAAATGCTAATGAGACTATAACATCTTTTGTGGAGTCAAAGAACTTTAAGATTAAAGAAAAAATAGAATATCATAACATTAATTTTTACTCACCACTTGAAGGTAATAGGGTAATTGAAGATAGTAAAACTTTAGATTATGCCAATATGACTTTTATCGATGTTGATGAATATAACAAAATATATGGTACTGACTATGTATTAAAAGATGATGAATGTTTGTTGTATGAATATATAGGTGAATATAAACATGATAGTATTGTTGTTGGTGATAATACTTATAAGGTAATCGATAGGGCAAATAAGATGCCTACAGACTATGTTTCTGCCACTTATATGGCTAATAATTATTTCTTTGTGGTCAATGATTTAGAACCTATTTCTAATTATTTGAATGGTATATGTAAGAATACCTACATTATTCAATTTGATGTTTATAACGATTCTTTATCTTTATATAATTCGATTGCTGAAGAATATACAAGTGATACTCCTTATTTCTTTGAGTCATCATTAAATTCTTTATCAGAATTTTATAATTTATATGGATCACTATTCTATTTAGGAATTAGCTTGAGTATTGCCTTTGTGATTGCGACAGTATGCATCATGTACTATAAGCAAGTGGTAGAAGGTTATGAGGATCAAAAACGTTTTGCGATTATGAAAAAACTTGGTCTTGATGATAGGCAAATTAGAAAAAGCATCAACTCACAGCTATTAACAGTATTCTTCTTGCCACTTGTTGGTGCTTTATCTCATTTATTATTTGCTCATCCGATGATTGAAAAGCTATTGAGCTTATTCTTGATAAGTGATATTAGATTATTCTTTATCACAAGTATTATTTGTTTTGTATCTTTCTCAATTGTATACTTTGTGATTTATAAGTTAACTTCAAATGTTTATTATAAAATCGTTAGTTAAATGATTTAACCCAGTTCAAGAGAGAATCACGATAAATGTTCTCTCTAACACTTCTTAGCATTTGATCATTAATGGGGCCATTCTTGGCCATCTTAGCAAGTATGGCATCCTGTAATTCATTTATATCCATTTGTTCATATGGTTTACTTGATTCTACAAATTCTTTATTTAAAGGTGTTTCTTCTTTGACTTCTTCTTTAATTTCGATATGAGGAAGCTTTAAAGAGACGCCTTTTTTATATAGTACCTCGCCTCTTTCTGAAAGACTAACCTTAATTTTACCGTTTTCAGGAACATATTCTTTTTCATTAAATAGGCCATGATATGTTTCATTAGTATCGAAATAGAAATCATGTGGCGTATTGTTGTTGATAAGACATACAAAGATTTGTTCATTATCTAAGCTACGTGAATAAGAATAATATTCATTTCTTAATTCAACTTGTTTATATTCACCATATGAAAGAATAGTATTATCTTTTCTAAAGTGATTTAGTTTCGCAATTATTTGTGTATATGGGTTATTTGTTAATGAATTTTTATAATCCTCGATATTTAACATAGGTCTAATCTCATCGTCAGTTCCACCACGAACTTTATGACCTTCAATACCAAATTCACTACCATAATAGATAGAAGGTACTCCAGGTAGGGTATATAACATAATGTGAACAGGTAAGAAGTTTCTCTTATCATTTAATTTAGTGACAATTCTTTCAATATCGTGATTGTCTACAAAGTTATATAGATGTGGATACTTAGATAATCTATTGACAGTATGGGCAATCTCAAAGAAGTTATGGTCATTACAACCTGAATATAAAGCTTTTTCAAGATTAAAATTAGTAACTGAATGAAGCATATTATCACCTAAAAATGGTCCATATTCTTCAAACATTACTTCTCCCATTAAATAGAAGTTTTCTTTTAAGTTGTTTGTATAGCTTCTTAACATTCTTAAGAAGTCTTTATCTAAGACATTGGCAGCATCAAGTCTTAGTCCATCGATATCAAATTCATCTACCCAATATTTAACAACTTCAAATAGATAGTTGTAGACATCGGGGTTTTTAACATTTAACTTAACAAGTAGGTCATATCCTGCCCAGTTTTGGTAGTAGAAGCCATCGTTATAAGAATTGTTACCATTAAAATCAATGTTGTGCCAATAACGATACTTAGAATTTTCTCTATTTTCTAAGATATCTTTAAACGCAAAAAAGTCTCTTCCTGTATGATTGAATACTGCATCTAAGATAACTTTAATATCGTTTTTGTGACAATATGCTACAAAATCTTTTAAATCATCATTGTCACCAAGTCTATTATCTACTTGTTTATAATCAGTTGTCTCATAACCATGTCCTACTGATTTAAATAGGGGACCAATATATAAAGCTGTAAAGCCTAAATTTTTCACATGGTCAATCCAAGGTAGTAGGGTCTTTAGTCTGTGTGTAGTTTCACTATAATCATTTATCTTAGGAGCCCCAGTTAATCCTAAAGGATAAATGTGATAAAAAGTTGCATTATTATACCAATTCATTTAATTTTCCTCGCCTAACTATTATATGATTGATTAAAATTTAAAAAAAGCATATTATTGTTATGTAATCGTCAAAAGTAGTAAATGTATTTCTTAGATAGAGAGTTGTTGGAAGGTGCAAAACAATTAAGAATAAGTTGAACTTGTTTGGCAAAAAGGATTAATCGTAGCTCGCGTTAAGAGTTTAAGTTAGAAACAAAGGTGGTACCGCGCGTTTGCGCCCTTGGTTCACCTTTTTTATTTTGAGGGGAGATTTATAATGTCAGTATTTGATTTCAAAACAATTGATAAGAAGTGGCAAAAGTTCTGGGACGACAATAAGACTTTCGAAACAGATGTTTACGACTTTACTAAGCCTAAGTACTATGTTTTGGATATGTTTCCATATCCAAGTGGTGTAGGTCTACATGCAGGGCATCCTGAAGGCTATACCGCAACCGATATTGTCGCAAGATATAAGAGAATGAAGGGCTTTAATGTACTTCATCCAATGGGTTTTGACTCTTTTGGTTTGCCTGCTGAACAATATGCTATTTCTACTGGTAATCATCCAGCTGGTTTTACTAATAGAAACATCGATCATTTCATTGATCAATTAAAGGGTCTTGGTTTTTCATATGATTGGACTAAGAAGACTTCTACTAGTGATCCTGAGTTCTATAAGTGGACTCAATGGATTTTTATTCAATTGTTCAAGAAGGGTTATGCGAGATGTGTTGAAATGCCAGTTAACTGGTGTGAAGAGTTAGGCACAGTTTTGGCTAATGATGAGGTAATTGATGGTAAGTCTGAAAGAGGTGGTTATCCTGTTGTTAGAAAGAATATGAAACAATGGATTATGGATATTCCAGCTTTTGCGGAACAATTATTGGATAATCTAGATAGTCTTGATTGGCCAGAGTCTACTAAGGAGATGCAAAGAAACTGGATTGGTAAGTCTATTGGTGCTGAGGTAAAGTTTAAGGTAGCTGATACAAATGAAGACTTCACTGTCTTTACTACAAGATGTGATACTTTGTTTGGTGCTACATACTGTGTATTGTCTCCTGAGCATCCTTTAGTTGAAAAGATTACTACTGCTGATAAGAAGGATGAGGTAGCTAAGTATCAAAAGGAGTGTGCTTCTAAGTCTGAGATGGAAAGAACTGAATTAAATAAGGATAAGACTGGTGTGTTTACTGGTGCTTATGCGATTAATCCAGTTAATGATAAAAAGATTCCTATTTGGATTTCAGACTATGTTTTAATGACCTATGGTACTGGTGCTATTATGGCGGTTCCTGCTCATGATGAAAGAGACTATGCCTTTGCGAAGAAGTTTGGTATTGATATCATTCAAGTAATTGATGGTGGCGATATCACAAATGAGGCATATGCTGGTGATGGTCTTCATATTAATTCAGGTTTCCTTGATGGTTTAAATAAACAGGATGCGATTGATAAGATGATTTCTTTCTTAGAGGAAAAGGGCATTGGCAAGAAGAAAGTAAATTATCGTATTAGAGAGTGGATTTTCGCAAGACAAAGATATTGGGGTGAACCAATTCCAGTAATTCACTATGAAGATGGTACTATTGGTGTTCTTGATGATAAGGATTTACCTTTGATTCTTCCAGAACTTGAGGATTATGGTCCAAGTAAGACTGGTGCACCACTTGATAAGGCAACCGATTGGGTGAATGTTACATATCATGGTAAGAAGGGTAAAAGAGAGACTTCTACAATGCCAGGTTCTGCCGGTTCTTCTTGGTATTTCATTCGTTATATTGATCCACATAATGATAAGGAATTATGTGATAAGAAGTTGATGGAACATTGGCTTCCAGTAGACTTATATATTGGTGGCCCTGAGCATGCGGTTGGTCACTTATTGTATTCAAGAATGTGGAATAACTTCTTGCATAATGAGGGCATTGTACCGGTAGCAGAACCATTCAAAAAGCTAGTCCACCAAGGCTATATCCTAGGTTCTAATGGTATTAAGATGGGTAAGCGTTTCCCTGAATATGTTGTTAATCCAAGTGATGTAGTAGAACAATATGGTGCTGATACACTAAGATTATATGAAATGTTTATGGGACCTCTAGAGGCTGATAAACCATGGTCTACTCAAGGTTTGGAGGGTGCTCATAGATGGCTTGAAAGAGTTTATCGTTTAGTTACTAATAATGACATGATTGTAGAAGAAAATGATGGCTCTTTAGATTATGTTTATAACTTTACAGTTAAGAAGGTGTCTGACGATATCGAGAAGCTAGCTTTAAATACAGCTATTTCGCAAATGATGATTTTCATAAATGAATGTTATAAGGCTGGTAAGGTATATAAGGAATATTTAGTTAATTTTGTCCAATTATTGTCACCTTGGGCTCCACATTTGTGTAATGAAATGTATGAAATCTTAACAGGTAAAAATGATTTAGCTTATAAACAATGGCCAACTTGTGATGAGTCTAAGTTAGTTCAAACTGAAAAAGAGATTGTTGTTCAAGTTAATGGTAAGGTAAGAGCTAAGTTTAATATTGCGGCTGACGCAGATGATGAAACAATCTACGTCGAAGCTTTAAAACAAGAAAATGTCATCAAGTTCATTGATGGTAAAGAGATTAAGAAACATTTTGTCATCAAGAATAAGATGGTTAATATTGTTATCTAAATCGAAGGGGTTATTTAACTCCTTCTTTTTTTTTGTTATTATATAGAAAAAGGAGGGTGTTATATGTGGTTAATTTTTGGTGCATTGAGTGTTATAAGTGCTTTTGTTGGTTTTGTGATGATTGTTAGAAAAAATGAAAATTATTATTTTGCCAATAGTATTTCATTAGTACTAGTATCTTTAGCAATGTTATATGAATATCTTCTTGTATGTAATTGGGTAAATCATGGTGATTATAGTGCCTTAGAGGATGTGGTTCCATATACTTATCAAAATGCTATTGTATATGTATGGTTTATGGTGATTGTAAATGTAGCGATGTTGATATTACCTACCTTAATTAAAAAGTTCAAGAAATAAAAGAAATGCCAATCGGCATTTCTTTTATTAAGCATTAATAACTTTTAAGTATATTGCTTCTAAATCTTCTTTAGTACAAGTCTTAAGTGTATTAGCTGGAGAACCTGAATCAATGGCGTCTTTAGCCATCTTAGGAATGTTGTTGATGAAATCTTCTTTATTAACGCCAAATTCTTGTAGGGTACTTACTTTACAAATAGAAACAAGATTATTAATAGCTTCTAACATCTTTTCAGCAGCTACCTTATCATCATCATCTTGTAGGGCAACACCTGTTTCCTTAGCTAAGTCACCAAATTCTTTATAAGCACCATCTAGGGCGAATGAGAAACATTCTTTGATTAACATCGCATTGCTTAGACCATGGGGAACATGATATAGGGCACCAATTGGACGAGACATACCATGGATGATGGTAACTGATGCGTTGTTGAAGGCAATACCTGCTTCAAGGGCAGCGAGCGACATTTCTTCACGTGCTTTGATATCACTACCATTTTCATAGCATACAGGCAAGTATTTTAGAATTCTTTTTACTGCAGATACAGAAAATGATTTTGATAGAGCTTGTGCTTTTCTAGATGTATAAGATTCAACTGCATGGCATAAAGCGTCTAATCCAGTAGCGGCTGTGACACTTTTTGGAGCGCTTAGAGTGAATTGAGGATCAATAATAGCTAGTGAAGGAATTAATACTTTACCACTTAGTAACATCTTAATATTTTCTTTAGTATTGTTGATGATTGTGAATTGAGTAGCTTCAGAACCTGTTCCAGCAGTTGTTGGAATAGCTACTAGTGTTGGTGTTGGTGCTGTGATTGCGACACCCATATAATCATCGATATCCTTGTTACCTGCAACCATAGTACCAATGGCTTTCATAGTATCAATAGGAGAACCGCCACCAATCGCAATCATGAAATCACAGTTGCTTTCTTTGTATTTGTTTACACCCTCTCTTACCATGACATCAGTTGGTTCACCAGTAATGCCATCAAATACTTCATGTTCAACATTTTGTTTATCTAAAGCAGCTTCAACCTTAGCAACATTGCCAAGTTTTACCATCATAGGGTCAGTAACGATTAGTGCTTTTTTACCTAATTTTAAATCAGCACTCTCTAGTGCATTCTCGCCACTAATAATATGTTTTGGTACATAAAAATCTCTTGCCATAATAATCTCCTAGATTCTAGCGATCATTTCGCCATATTCTTCTTTTGTTTGTTTAATAAATTCTTTAACTTCTTCAGTTGTTGGTAAGTCATCTGAGCAGTTATTACTTCTAACCATCATACTAGCTTCAGCACTACCAAATTCAAGGCATTCTAACATTGGCCACTCATTATAGATTCCATATAAGAAGCCAGAGGCATATCCATCACCGCCACCAAAGCCTTTTCTTGATTTAACAGGGAATGGCTTGATTGAATAGCTCTCACCATTATTTAAGTAGGCTGTTGAACCTTGCATACCATGTTTGATTACTACAACCTTGGCATTTTGTCCTTGCCAATAAGCGGCTGATTGTTTATCATCCATACCTTCTTTAATTAATTTTTCGGTTAAATCAAATTCTTCACGTGAACCCATGATGATATCTACTTCCTTTGCTACCATTGAATAGTAGATAGAAATTTCATCAAAGTTTTTCCAGTTATATGCTCTATAGTCAATGTCAAAGATTATAGGTGTATTAACTTTTTTAGCTAACATCATAGCCTTTAGAACTGCTTCTCTACTTGGACTTTCTGCTAGGGCAGTACCTGAGATTAATAAGGCCTTACCGCTTTTAATATAATCTTCATCAATGTCATCAACATTTAATTGTAAATCGGCAATCTTATTACGGTACATTAGGATATTGCTTTCTTTGCTAGATAGCATTTCGGTGAATGTTAAACCAAGCTTTTCACCATTGGTACATCTTGTAACATGACTTGTATCGATACCGTGTTCATTAAAATAATCAGTTACGAAATCACCAAATTGGTCATCAGATACTTTGGCAATAAAACCGGCCTTTAAACCGTGTTTAGTAATACCACAGGCAATATTGGCTGGTGAGCCTCCAACATATTTTTCAAAGTAGTGTACATTTTTTAATGGCTTAAAATCTTCAGTAACTGCAGGATTGAAGTCAATTGCGATACGACCCATAAGGATTAAATCAAGGGGTCTTTTCTTGTCAAAATCTAAATATTTCATCTTTTGTCTCCTTAAATCATTTATATGATAACGCAAATTGATAATATTATTAACAACTTTTGAGTAATTTTTGATAAAATTTAATTATGAAGTACGATCGTTTATTAGAAATTGAGAATTTCATTAAAGAAAAGAAGTCGTTAACGATAGAGGAACTGCTAGATACTTTTGACATTTCTATCCAAACTTTAAGAAGGGATTTAAAAGAATTGGAAGATAAGGGTAGTGTTAAGAAGGTCTATGGTGGTGTCATCTATAATGAAGAAAATGGGGTTATTGATATCGCCTATCGTGAAGTTAATTTATTACAGGCAAAAAAAGAAGTTGGTGAATTGGCCTCTAGTTTAATTAATGATAATGATGTTATTTTTATTGATTCGGGAACAACCGCATGTCAAATTATTCCTTATATCAAAAATAAAAAGAATCTTACAATTATTACTAATTCTTTATTAGCACTAAAAGAATTAGAAAATAGAGACGACATTAAAGTTATTTTAATGGGTGGAGAATATCGAAATGATATTAAGAGTTTTGTTTTTGATGTTTCAAAATTAAATTATAATTTTAATATTTCTTTTATTTCGACTGTTGGTCTTGATGATAAAGCGGGGCTAACTAATAATGATTATTATGAAGGTCAGGTAAAAAGTGAAATTATAAAGCATAGTAAAAAGGTATGTGTAGTATTAGATCATACCAAATTTGATAAGATTATGTTTAATAGTTTTGCCTCATTAAATGATATCGATATTGTTGTAAGTGATGAAAAAGCTACAAAAAAGTATGAAGAATTGTTTAGAGAATATAAAATTTTGTATATTTGTGATTAAATAATATAGTGAGGATATTTATATATGGAAACAATTATTTATGGATTATGCGCCGCTGTAGTCTTAATGTGGCTTGTAAATGCAATTAGGTTTTATCAAAATCAGTATAAACATAAGTTTTATAAGCATATTTATTCTAATTTTTTTGAGTACTATTATAAGTTTTCTGTAAAACATGATGCATCAATCAGTTCTTTTATTAAGAATAGAATCGGTGCTAATCGTATTGTTTTTAATTCTTATTTAAATGAAAAGTATGTGCCTGTTCATGAACTGGTAACTATTATTACAACTAAGGGTGTTCTTGTATGTTACATTATTAACTCAATTGGGGAAGTGTCTGGTAAAGATAGTGATAAACATTTGATTGTTAAGCATGATAACAAACGTTTTAAGATTAAGGGCCCTAAGGAAACAGTTGATAAACATATTAAGGGTATTACTGATAAATGTGGTGAACTACCTATTGAAGTATGTTATTTCTTTAAGAAGGGCGTTGATTTCAGTGCTTTTAAGACCGAAGCTAAGGTTGCATACTACAAGGATGCGATTAAGGTATTAGAAGGTATGAATAATCATTTAAGTGAACAAGAAGTAGAAACTTGTTATAAGAGTTTAACAACACATTTGGTTAAGGAGGAAAAGGATGCTTAGAAATTTAAAATTTATTGCGCTACTTATTGGCTTTGGTTTAATACTAGCCACTAAGTTAAAATATCAAAAGAGGATTGCGAATAATCCTGATAAGTCTACGCCCTACAACAAAGAAGAAAAGACGATGTTGTATGCAGGCTATGGCTTTTGTGCATTAGCTATTCTATTTGTAATACTTTGGAATTAGAAAAGGACTCGTTTAGTTAGAGTCCTTTAACTTTTTCAATAGCTTTCTTAACACCAAGTTCTAGGCTTGTTAATACTGGAACCTTACAGTCTTTTAAGTAAGGAAGTAGGGTAGTCATAGAACCTTGTGCTAAACAAATTACATCATGGTCTTCGCTTGCTTTGTTGATAGCGTCAATAACAAGTTTATTGTGCTTTTCAACATTCTTTTCTTTCATCAAAATATCTAGTGCTCCATCTACCAAGATATCATCAACAACACAATCCTTATTAGCTTCTAAAGCTTTTCTTTTAACAAGTCTTGTACTTGGGCCAACTGTAGAGGCAACGGTTGCGATAACCGCGATTTTTTTACCCATGCTTACAGCTTTTTCAGCCATAGCTTCATCAACCTTAACAACAGGAACATCGACACATTTTGCGGCAATATCAGCTGCTTCTCCAACTGATGAACATTGGTTGAAAATAAGGTCGGCACCTAAATCTTGAGCAATCTTGAAATAGGTGCACATTCTTGAAATGATAGCTGGAGTAATATGGCCGTTAGCTTTCACTTCATCTAACAAAGAATCGTCAACGATGTTATGGTACTCAATGTCGTTTCCATATTTGCTGAATAATTCTTTTAGATCATAGTATGAAACATTAGACGTATGTATCGCAAATATTTTTTTCATGTTATTTAACTAGAGAATCAACATATGCCTTGATTTCTTCGTCTTGACAACCTGCATAGAAGCATTCTAGGAAACGTGGTGTTAAGGCATTCTTTACTAAGTCTTGATCAATTGACTTCAAAGCTTCAATTAGCGGCTTAGCAACTAGTTTCTTAGTTTCAAATAATTTAGCAGCATTACGATTTTGACTCTCTTTTCTGCCTGGTTCATTTGGATAACCCATACCAGCAGGAGATGAGAATGCAGTTTCAAATGTAATCTTTAAGTTTACATCAGCACCCCAACCAAATCCTTTTGCGAATGGGAATGATAAACAGTTACCGTTGTTGATTTGTAAGTATAGGAAGGCATCGCTTGGATCAATGCAGTATCCACATACTACACCTGGCATCATGTTACATGCCATTAGAGCACCTTGTCCTGTGCCGCAACCTGTTACTACAAAGTCAACGGCCTTTGAGTTTAATAATAATGCGGCTTGAACACCAATGTTTAAGTAAGTTAAATAGCCTGGTTGGCCAACTGTTAAACTAGCATCTTCGCTAGACATACCAGTGTTGAATACTGTGTGTCCCATTGGTTCTACAACTTCTTTTAGTACGTCAAGTACTTGTTGATTCTTACTTGATTGTGAGAATTCGTTAATTAAAGCAATTTTCATTTTGTCGTCCTTCTTTCTAATTTAATAATACAATATTTTGTACAAGATTACTAAAAAATTAAAGAAGTCTTAATTTTTTCTCCAAAACAAGTTTTTGAGTTTCCAAAACAACTTCTTTATCAATCAGCGCACTTAAGTAGCTATCCGGAATTAAAGAATCTTTCAGGGTAACAAGAACTGCCTCATTGTCATAGCCATCACATAGGTCATCAATATCGACATAACAGGCTGGCATACCCTTATCCTTGATTTCATCAACATTTGTCACAACGGCATCTAATTCACCCTTAATTACTTTTTCAACCGATTGGTAATATTCCATTGGGACAAAAGTAACCTTTTTGCCATCGCATAATCTTATAGTAATATCATAAGTATCAGCAGAGACTTCATCCAGTCCCACTCGCATTCCATTTTCAATTTGAGTTGCTTTTTCATCACTGAAACAAATAACGTGTTTAGATAGGTATGAATATTCTCCAAAATTATATAGGATTTGTAGATCATCATGGTCTTTTAAGTAACGCTCAGCAGACAATTTGGATACAATTGCGAAATCATAACGTCCTTGTTCAACCATTCTCATTCTTTTTACAGCACCTCGCATGTAAGCGATATATACTGGAATTTCACTATTTTCTAATGTTTTAGTTAAACCGCTAGCCAATCCCTCATGCCTTTTTGAGTAAGGGAAGGGCATAATACCCGCTAAATCAGTAACGCCGATAATCTCTAAAAGTATCCTGGTGTTTTTTTCAGTTAATGTTGTACCTTTGTAACCTTTCGCTTGTAACTTAATAGCACCTAGGTCTGTAAGATTTTTAATTGCGTTTTGGACAGTGCCCCTGGGCAAAGAAAAATTTTTAGAAATTTCTGTTACTGTAGGAATACGTGATCCAACCTCCAATTCCAAAAACATCTTTGAAATTTCGATGGAAGCCAGCCCACACTTGTTCATTAAAGAATTAATTACTTGCATAGAATAATTATAACGAGGAAAGTTCAAAAAAGAAACATCATAATTGTCGACAATCTATTTACATTGTCGACAATTATGTTATCCTAGAAGTAGGAGGATACATCATGAAAGATATGTTTGTATTAAAAAGTGAAATTTGTCTGTTTGATAATGTGGAAGATTTTCTAAGAAAGGAAAATGTTAATGAAAATGATTTAATCATAACTAATCGTTTTATCTTTGATGATAAATATAAAACTAGTGCTCATCTTATTTTCCAAGAAGAATACGGAAAGGGAGAGCCTACTGATGTTATGGTTGAATCTATTAGGAAGGATATACCTTTAAATATCAAAAGAATCATCGCGATAGGTGGCGGTACTGTAATTGATATTTCTAAGTTTTTGATTCTTGATTATGACGGAAAGATTGATCAAGTGATTAATAGGGAAATACCTTTTAATAAAGTAAGAACTCTATATGTTTTGCCTACTACTGTAGGTACTGGTAGTGAAGTTACTAATGTTGCGATTTGTGAAATGATCGAAAGAAAGACTAAGAAGGGCTTGGCAGATGAATTGATTTATCCTGATAAGGCTGTATTAATACCAGAGCTTGTTAAGACACTTCATTATAAGTTTTTTGCGACAAGTTCCATTGATGCCCTTATTCATTCAATTGAATCATTCGTATCACCTAACGCAACTTATTATTCAAGAATCTTTTCTAAAGAAGCTATGACTATTATTCTAGGATGTTATAAAAAAGTAGTAAGTGGTGAAAACTGGAATATATATGCTAAGGACTTCTTATATGCATCAGATTTAGCTGGTATTGCGTTTAATAATGCAGGATGTGGAGCTGTACATGCCCTTAGTTATCCACTAGGTGGTACATATCATATTCCTCATGGGGAGGCTAACATGTTGATGTTTGAGGCAGTATTTAAGAAATATCGTGAAAAAGACCCAAGTGGAAAGATTAATGATTTGTATCTTATCTTATCTGATGTACTAGGTTGTGACGAAAGTAGTGCTCTTGATGAAATGTTTAAAATATTAGACTTAATCTTGAAAAGAAATCCTTTGAATACTTATGGTGTTAAGAAAGAAGAATTAGCAGCATTTGCCAAGAGCGTAGTCCAAAATCAAGGAAGATTGTTGGCAAACAATTATACTTCGTTAAGTGAAGATGAAATGTTAGAAATCTATGAAAGTGTGTTTGATAAATAATTATGGAAAATTATAAGAAATTAGCAGCCGAAATAAGAAAGACAATTCTTTTGGGCATGTCTTATGCTCATGCAGGACATGTCGGCGGTTCTATGTCGATGGCTGATTTGTTGGCGGTTTTGTATGGTGGTGTAATGCATATTGATCCTAAAAATCCTAAGATGGAAGACCGTGATCGTTTGGTTGTTTCTAAAGGGCACTGTGGTTATGGGGTCTATGGTGCCTTAGCTTTAAAGGGTTATTTCCCTTATGAATGGCTAGAGACAATCAACAAGGCGGGAACAAAACTTCCAAGCCACTGCGATATGAATAAGGTCCCTGGCATAGATATGACTACTGGTTCTCTAGGCCAGGGCATGTCAACTGGCTTGGGTATCGCCTGGGGTCTTAGATATTTAAAAAGTCCAGCCTATACTTATATCATTTTGGGTGATGGTGAATGCCAAGAAGGGCAAGTGTGGGAAGGTGCCTTGTTTGCAGGGACAAGGAAATTAAATAATGTGATTGCCTTTGTGGATGTAAATAAGAAACAACTTGATGGTTATACTAAGGATATTTGTGATGTTGGTGATTTAAGAGTAAAATTTGAAGATTTTGGCTGGTATGCCCAAGAAGTAGATGGTCATAATCACAAAGAAATAATCGACGCTATTAATAATGCCAAGAATCAAAAAGATAAGCCTTCGATGATTGTGCTTAATACTATCAAGGGTAAGGATTGCAGCTTTGCTGAAGATGTTTTCTATAATCACCATATGACATTTACGGATGAACAATATAAAGAAGCAATAGCTAAATTAGATTTAATCATTAAGGAGTCTGAAAATGTATAAAGTTTGTAAAAATATTGAAACCGAAACAAGAGAAATGCGCGAAGTTTTTGCGGATACTATGATGAAATTGGCTGAAAATGATAAGAAAGTCATTTATCTTGATGGCGATATTATGAATTCTATTAAGATGGTTCCTTTCTCAAAGAAGTATCCTGAACAAACAATAGATTGTGGCATTCAGGAAGCTAATATGGTTGGTGTAGCAGCTGGTATGTCTAGTGTTGGTTTGATTCCTTATGCTCATACTTTTGCCCCATTTATCACAAGAAGAGCGATGGACCAGGTTTTTATGTCTTGTGCCTACGCAAAATTGAATGTTCGTTTAATTGGTTCTGACCCTGGTATGACAGCTACAAGTAATGGTGGGACTCATTTTGCCTTAGAGGATATTGGCACATTAAGAAGTATACCTAATGTAACTATTATCGATCCAAGTGATTCAACCATGCTTAAAGATTGTTTAATAAAGACAAAAGATTTATATGGCGTTTACTATATGCGTTTGTCTCGTAAGAAAGTAGATAAGATATATGAGGATGATTCAACTTTTGAAATTGGTAAGGCTAATCTAGTAAGAGAAGGGAAAGATATAACCATAATTGCCAATGGCTTTGCGGTAGGTGATGCGATTAGAGTTTCTGATAATTTATATAAGGAAGGAATTTCGGTAAGAGTACTTGATATGTTTACAATCAAACCAATCGACAAGGAAGCAATCATTAAGGCTGCCAAAGAAACAAAAGCTATCATCACTGTTGAAAATCATAATATCATTGGTGGTTTAGGAAGTGCAGTAAGTGAAGTATTATGTGAAAACTGTCCATGTATCTTAAAAAGATTAGGCGCAAAAGACCGTTTTGGTGAAGTAGGTGACTTGGCTTATCTAAAGAAGACCTTTGGCGTTTCTTATGATGATATTAAGGAGGCAGTATTAGAAATGAAGTCAAGTTTATAAGGCTTGGCTTTTCTTCTATACAAATAATTGTATATTTGTGGTATTATTCCCTCGTAAGGAGATTATAGGAATGTTTGATATGAATCAATTTAATCTTGAGGGTAAGATTGCTCTTGTGACTGGTGCTAGTTATGGCATTGGTTTTGCGATAGCTACTGCTTTATCTAAGGCGGGTGCAACTATCTGTTTTAATGAAATTAATGAAGAAAAGAAACAAAATGGTTTATCAGCTTATGAAAAAGAAGGCATTAAAGCTTATGGTTATGTTTGTGATGTAACTAAGGAAGATGAAGTTAATAAATTAGTAAAAAAGATTAATGAAGAAGTTGGAGTTATAGATATCTTAGTTAATAATGCTGGTATTATTAAGAGAATTCCAATGTGTGATATGAGTGTCGAAGAGTTTAGACAAGTGATTGACGTTGATTTGAATGCACCTTTTATCGTATCTAAGGCTGTAATTCCAGGTATGATTGAAAAAGGTCATGGTAAGATTATTAATATTTGTTCAATGATGTCAGAATTAGGTAGAGAAACCGTTAGTGCTTATGCAGCTGCTAAGGGTGGTCTTAAGATGTTAACACGTAATATTTGTTCCGAATATGGTGAGGCTAATATTCAATGTAACGGTATTGGACCTGGTTATATTGCGACTCCTCAAACAGCGCCATTAAGAGAAAAGCAGGCTGATGGAAGTCGTCATCCATTTGATCAATTTATTGTCGCAAAGACTCCTGCTGGTAGATGGGGTACTCCTGAGGATTTAATGGGTCCTGCAGTCTTTCTTGCCAGTGATGCTTCTAACTTTGTCAATGGACATATTCTTTATGTAGATGGCGGTATCTTAGCTTATATTGGTAAACAACCACAATAA
>CAKUQM010000012.1 GCA_934675465.1 uncultured Erysipelotrichaceae bacterium
CATTCACTAATATTATATCGTGTATCAACACAATTCATCTAACTACCTAAGAGGAAGGGGATTTATTGTGATAGTTTGTTAAACCAGCACCACTGCCTCCAGTACCATCTTTAACATTAAACAACGAAATAGTCTTTAAACTAGTAGAAGCTAGTAAAAATTTAACATTATTGGATGCTTTGGCTAGCTTTGTACCAAACATTAATTTATTAGTTTCTATGTACGTTAGGAAAGAAGCGCTTTTGTCTTCTCAAATAGAAGGAACTCAATGTACACTCGATGATATATTTGATCCTTTGATAGAAGAAAATACTAATCAAAACGTTTCAGATGTTGTTAACTATATCAAAGCTACTGAATACGCCTTAGATAGACTTAATACCCTTCCTTTATGCAATAGATTAATTAAAGAAGCACATAGAATACTCATGGAAGGAGTAAGAGGACAAGAAAAAAGCCCTGGAGAATTCAGATATTCTCAAAACTGGATTGGTGGTCAAAATAGTAACATCAAAACAGCTCGCTACATACCGCCCAATGTCTTAGACATGCAAGAAGCTATGTCCGACTTAGAAAAATACATTAATAGTGATGACTCATTAGACCCTTTAATACAAGCCGCATTGATTCATTATCAATTCGAAACCATTCACCCCTTCTTGGATGGTAATGGTAGAATTGGACGCTTATTAATCACCTTGTTCTTAATAGAGAAGAAAGTAATAAGTTGTCCTGCATTATATATTTCTTATTTTTTGAAAATGAATCGTATCGAATACTATGACCGTATGAGCCAAGTGAGAAAAACTGGTGACTATGAACAATGGGTTCTATTCTTTTTACAAGCACTTGCTGATTCTAGTAGTGACGCTATTGATACGATAGACAAGCTAACTAAACTTCATAATAAAAATATTAATATACTTGATGATATTTCGCCAAGACAAAAAACCAATGTTCTTAAAGTATTTAACTATTTAGAAAAGAATCCTATTATCGATATACAAAAGACAACCAATGCCCTAAGCTTGTCATACAATACTGTAGCCAAGGCTGTATTATTGTTGGCTGATAAAGGAATTCTTAGGCAAAGTGCTAAATCAGGTAAGACCAAGATATATTCTTACTTTGATTATCTAGATATTCTAAGAAAAGATACTTAACTTGCCCTTAGAATTGATGTGTTTTTAGAGGCAAACAAAGTGTTTAGAGATATATACCCTTAATTTGCATGTATTTTTAAGGGCAACTATAATAAAAACATGATAAACAAACTACAAGAAGCTATTAATAAAGCACACAAAATTGTCTTTTTCACTGGAGCTGGCATGTCAACTGACTCTGGAATTCCGGATTTTAGATCAAATACTGGTCTATACAATAACAATAAACATGCTGAAGAAATAATATCCCATTCTTACTTTATGCAAGATCCAAAAACTTTCTATGAATTCTATAAAGATAAGATGGTTTATGAGAATGCTAAACCTAATTATGGTCACATGTTTATTGCCAAGCTTCAAGACACAAAAGATGTAACAGTTGTCACTCAAAACATTGATGGCCTACATACTATTGCTGGAAGTAATAAAGTATACGAGCTACATGGCTCTATCTTTAGAAATTATTGTATGAAATGTAATAGGTTTTATACTCTAAGCGATATATTGAAACAAGATGGTGTTCCTCATTGTGAGTGTGGCGGTATCATCAAGCCTGATGTTGTCTTATATGAAGAAGCACTTGATTCTAGTACTATTGAACAATCAGTTATAGCCATACACGATGCTGATTTAATGATTATCTTAGGCACTTCATTGAATGTCTATCCAGCCGCAGGACTTGTTAGATACTTTAGAGGAAATACTCTAGCCATCATCAATAAAGAGCCAACTAAGTCAGATGAATACTGTGATATCGTAATTCACGACTCTATTAGTGAAACTTTTAAGAAAATTCATCTATAATTATAGATAAGGAGTACGTAATTAATATATATGAAAAAAACATTAGTAATCTTAGCTGCGGGTATGGGATCAAGATACGGCGGACTTAAACAAGTTGACACTCTTGGTTCAAATGGTGAATCAATCATTGATTTCACTATCTATGATGCGATTAAATCAGGCTTTGAAAAGTTAGTTCTAATCATTAGAAAAGAACATGAAGAAATCTTTGAAGAACACATCGTTAAGAAAATTAGACCATTCATCGAAGTAACTTATGCGTTCCAAGATATCAATGATATCCCAGAAGGCAATACAGTTCCTGAAGAAAGAAAGAAACCTTGGGGAACAACACATGCTCTACTTGCTTGTAGAAACATTCTAAAGGATGATCCATTTGTTATTTGTAACGCAGATGACTTCTATGGACGTGACGCTTTTGAAAAAGTAAGCAAATATTTTGATGAAACAACTGATGATAACGAATACTGCATGGTTGGTTATAAAGTAGAAAATACTTTATCAGACAACGGTACAGTTACTCGTGGTGTATGTCAAAAAGATGAAAACAATTACTTAACTTCAATCAAAGAAGTTATGAACATTAAATGGAATGATAATCATGATGGTGTTGAATTTGAAGAAGATGGTACTTACCTTCCTCTTGAAATGGGAACTCCAGTATCAATGAACTTCTGGGGCTTCAAGCCATCTATTATTGGTAAACTACAAGAAATCTTTACTGCTGAATTACCTGAAGGAATTAAAACTAATCCTCTTAAGTATGAAGCATTACTTCCTAACCATGTTGGTTTCTTAGTAAATGACAACAAGGCTAAAGTAAAAGTATTAACTAGCGAAGATTCTTGGTTTGGTGTTACATATCAAGCAGATAAACCATCTGTTGTAGCTAAGATTCAAAGCTTTAAAGACAATGGAACTTATCCATTTGACTTATGGAAGAAATAGATCCTCACGGATCTTTTCTTTTTATCAATATTTAGCACTTAATTATCACAATTGCTAGCACTTTTCTATTGACACTGCTAAACAAAGTGATAGTATATAAGTGTACAAAGAAATAGATGTACAGGAGGAAAATTAATATGAAATATATGCCTAGAAAATTTGATTTATTTGATGATATGTTTGATGGTTTCTTCCCAACTGAATTAAACCGTCAAGGATTTGATTCTATTATGAAAACTGATGTTCACGAAAAGGATGGTTATTATACTCTAGATATTGAAGTTCCAGGATATAAGAAGGAAGATGTAACTATGGAATTATCTAATGGTTATCTAAGTATTAAAGCTACTCATAATACAACTGATGAAGAAAAGGATGCTAAGGGTAATTTGGTAAGAAGCGAAAGAAACTTCGGATCTTGTTCTAGATCATTCTATGTTGGTGACAACATTAAAGCTGAAGATGTAAAAGCTAAATTTGAAAACGGTATGTTGCAAGTAACAGTACCATCTGCTAAACAAAAACAAATCGAATCAACAGAAACTATTTCAATTGAATAAATCATAAGGCCAAAGCATAGGCCATAGCGATGTAAGCATAAAAACTTACATCGCTTTTTTATTTGAATCAGCTCGACTAGAATTAATTCGAACTATAATCACAAAAACATTCTAAGTTTATTATGCTTAATGTTTTTCTCTCACTTGGATTTGTCTATTGCTTTTTCCCAAGTTTTCTCCATCTCATACTTTAAAAACTCAACCGTTGAAGAAAGATTGTCATCTTCATCAAATTTTTGTAGACATTCATAATATAAGTTCTTATCCTCATTAAAAATAATTAAAGGTGGTAAACCATTTACCAACAACAAATAGTTAATAAGTAACCTTCCAAGTCTTCCATTTCCATCCGCAAAAGGATGAATATGTTCAACCATGTTATGAACATAAGCAACCAACACCATTACATCTTCATCACTTTTTACTTCTATATCATTAACTTCTTCCAAAAGATTCCTCATATCGTTAGATACATCAACAGGTAAAGAACCAACCTCATTCTTACCAGTAACATAATCATGCTTCTTATATTCGCCTGGCCTTTCCTCATTAACCACATATCTTCTTTCATCATAGGTACCACTGGTCAATAGCTTGTGAAATTTTTTAATTAACTCCTCGGTTAATGGTTCTTTATCGATAGCCTTACTAAGCATATAATCGAAACTACTTCTTAAATTATCAATCTCATACAAAGTTACAAGATCCCCTGTATAATTAATTACTCTCCTATTATCAAATATTTCTTTTACATCTAGATACTTAATATTAGTATTCTCTATTACTCCAGAATGATATGAGAAAAGAATTCTAAAATCTTTTAGAATGTCTTGTGTTTTATCTAACGAATCTATTTCTAGACTCTTCCAATAATCAATTGCTTGCATGTATCCATATATATTTTTATGTGAATATAACATAGCACAATTTTATTTAACAACCCATCTACCATCACGTTTTGAACCATTTCGTTCAATAATTCCATATTCTTGTAATTTAGAACAAATTTTTTGAACACCTGGAACGCTAATACCAGATCTTTCTGCAACTTCTTTAATTGTCAATCTTCCATCTTTTGATAAAATATCGACTATTATTTTTTGATTTTCATTTAAACCACTCTTATTAAGTGCAATTCTCTTTCTATTTACTACTTCAGGTCTTTCAAAAGCTAAAGGAATAGTAACCTTTAGCATTCCATCATCAAAAGAAAATACATCTCTACCATACTTTTCAACTATGGTAGGAATCCCATGACCACTTTGTTCCGCATATTTAGCTGCCATAAAGATTGTCAACAAACTCTTATTTACAGGAACGCTTGTTCCATGATAAAAACCTTCTTTAGACAAAGAAAAAGGAAGCCCACCATATGAAACAACTTCAATACGATCATCAAACATATACACAGAAGGAGCAATGCCATCTTTCCAATCATTATGCAAACAAGCATTAATCCAAGCTTCTCTAAAACTTGGAAAGTCGAATAAAGATTGTTCTTTTCTAAGCGCACCTTCAAGATTAACATCAGTGATATTTATTGCCTCAAAATACTGCAAAACCTCTGAAACCGAAATCAAAAGGCATTTGCTACCATACTCAGTTCTTTTAGACATAACACTTTTATCCATTCCCTCAAAAACGACAACCTTTAAAGAAATTTCATTTTTATCAGACAATAAATAGGCATTCATGTTAAAATCACCATCTCTATTTAACAACCAATAATTAGAATAAAATTCTTTAGTTGGTTTTGGATAGATTCCGTTACCAGCTAGTATTCCAAACAATGAATTAAAACTTAAATTTTGATTAGGAGAAGACTTTTGGCGCAAAATATCTGAATCAGATGAAGCAAGCATTTTTCTCAACACGTCATTTGTTGCCTTTTCATCAGCTGAAACATTTCTCAAATAGTATCTGCCATCAAATGAGTAGGGTATATCCAACCCACTTGCGGTGATCTTTATATATGCCTTACCAGTATCATCCTTTAATTCTTCAATATCAGCATAAATGCGTGGTTCAACCTTATCACGGATTCTATTACGAATATCCATTAACGTTTCCTTACCAATAGACAAACCACAAACATTTCCATCATCGTTTACACCAAAATAAACAGTAGCCTTTCCATGTTTATTAAGCATTGAAGTAAGTGATTTTAAGCCCTTATCAAGTTGCCCTAACCCCTCTTTAAATTCTTGATACTCATTCTCGAAACCGATATTCATATTATTCTCCTTTTTATCAATATGTACTATAAAATATACTTAAAATATACTTTCAAAATATACTTTTTAATAGAAATAATGTTTTTAATGATTTTTTTAAAATTACTTTATCAGTTTCTCCAGAGACAAGTAATTGCATTGTCATAAGAAAAAGCTAGTCATTATTAACACTAGCCTCATCCTTATTCTCTTCGACTTCTGTCTCTTTTTTCTTCTTAGCATCATCCTTGATACCATAGACATCACATTTCTCTTGAAATTCCTTTTCAGCCTCTTCAAGATCCTTCAATACTTCTTCTAAAGTTCGCATGCTTAATATTTTAACACAAAATCAGTATAATAAATTTATGTACGTAAAACAGGAAACAGTCAACACCATCGTAATTGAAAAAAGTAGATTCATAACCTACTTAAAACCAGTTAAAGATGAACAAGACTATAAAGACTATCTAAAAGAAATAAAAAAGAAGTACTATGATGCTACTCACGTATGCTCAGCACTGGTCATTGGTGATATTAAAAGAAGCAGTGATGATGGAGAACCAAGTGGTACTGCAGGATCACCCATCTTAAACGTCCTTGTTAAAAACAATCTAAACAACACCTGTGCTTTAGTAGTGAGATACTTCGGAGGTATTAAACTAGGCGCTGGTGGCCTTATAAGAGCCTATGGTAATAGTGTGAGTGAAGCCTTGAAACAAGCTACCATCATGGAAGATGTAGCCTACAACAAGTACCAAATTGTCTTATCTTATGAAATGGCCAACAAAGTAAATCCTATCTTAATGGCTAATACACTTAAACTAGATGCTGACTATGATGAAAACGTTACTTTTAGCTATGTATTAAAAGACGAAAACATCAATAATAAGATAGTTGAAATCACAAGAGGATTAGTTCCTGCATGCATTGGAAAAGAAATTATTCAAAAGGTGATAAAATAAATATATGGACATACTATCATTTTTAACTGTATATAATTCTTACATTAAATACATCTATTACTTATTGGCAATCATTATCATAATTGTCCTTATTATGATGTTTAAGAAACTAATTATCCTAGCTAATTCAAGTTCTAAGCTATTAGAAACACAAGAACGAATTGATGCAAAACTTGTAGAAACACAAGAAAAACTTACAAAAGTTGAATATACAGCTACTACAAGCATTCCGTTCTTCCTAAAAATATTTGGAACAATTAGTCTTATTAAAGCAATTACTAAAGACTTCTTCGATACTAAAAAGAAAAAAAGAAGTATTCGTAAGTCTATTAATAAAGTACGTAAACTAAATAAAAAAACTAACAACATCTTATCACTTGGTAAAATGGTTAGCTCACTAGTAAGATAATCACTTGATTATCTTTTTCTTTGTTTTGATATTATAAACAAAATATTTAAAGTTAATAATAATTACAACAGTTTATTTAATTCATATAAATCAATTCCCATAGTAGCTAAAACCTCGTCAAAGCTTACAGTGTGGAATTCATTTTTATATTTATTAAATATTTTATTTAACTCTAAATGGAATCTTTTATAGTAATCTTTATTAAGAGTAGCTTTAAAATACAATATAGCAACAATTATACGTCGGTTGTTATAATTTGTTATTCCATAAAAGTTAGCTATATCAGCTACTCGTATATTTTTATAATCAGAATTAAATAGTCTTTCATCATGTGCACACTGATTTCTTACTAGATTAAAAATCTTTAATGCAGATTGAATATCATTACTATTTATTCTTAGATTATTAGTAGTATGATACTGTTGCTGATATTTATCTGAGTAATACTTCGCAATTTGGTTTTTTTCAGAATCTTTTAAAGCTCCATATAAGTACGATAAATTTCCGATTGTGAGGTAATTAACCAAAACCCACAAGGGTACCGAACCATGTTCTTCGATATAATGCTTTATTGCACCTTTATCGCCAACATAGTCATGTATTGTCTTAGTCAAAATAGAAATTTGTTTCAAAACTAATTTTGGATCATCGTTTCGATAGTTTGCAATTTCCAAATATGAATTTTCCTTTGGATATTTCTGCGAAAACGTATACGCAATAACGGTCTTAAATGAATTTTCAAAAATCAATAAGTATTTTAGAAAAAGAAATCTTAACTCACGATCAAAAAGAAAAAGCGCTTTAAGTTCATTGAAATGTGTATTAGAAAGATATTCTTCTGGATTAATCGGATTTCCATCATCATCCTTCTTTAAAAATAACTCCTTGTACCCATTAATAACATTGTAATAATTTTCTTGTTCTAAAAAACGCTTTGGACTTCCATTTTTTGGAACAATCATCCCCCTATTACGTAAAATTGCCAATTGTTGATTAAAAGTTCTAAATTCTTTCATTAATTCTTCTCCAAAAAAATGGCCAGGGCGCCGTACACTTCCTGACCTAATCTCATGCGTTAATTTTATGCTAATATAGTTAAAAAGTCAAATGTATGTCTATATCCTAAACAAACGTTGAAGTACTCAAAAAGGATCGATTGATCGATCCTTTTTTAAGATTAGAACTATATTTTAAATCATTGGCTTATCCCAGCACTCTGGAGCCTCTAAACCCAATAGTTTGAAGACAGTAGCCGCGATATTACTTAAACCATATTCTCCATCTTTAATAGTTACATCATCCGCATTATAGATAATGAAAGGAACCTTATTTAAAGTATGAGAAGTCTTTGGTTGAAGTGGATCAGTCTCCTTCTTTTGTTTCTGATACATTTCATCCGCATTACCATGGTCAGCAGTAACAAGAAGGATGCAATCATTACGCTTACAAGCTTCCATTACTCTTCTTAGATTCAAGTCAACTGACTCAACGCCAATAATAGTAGCTTCATAATCACCAGTATGACCAACCATATCACCATTTGGATAATTAGTTCTTAAGAAAGTATACTTCTTAGAATCAATAGCCTCAACAAGCTTATCAGTAATATCAGAAGACTTCATCCAAGGTCTTTGATCAAACGGACATAAATCAGACTTAATCTCAACCCAAGTTTCCAAGTTTTCATCAAACTTTTCACTTCTATTACCATTCCAGAAATAAGTAACATGACCGAACTTTTGAGTCTCAGAAATTGCATAAGTTGGAACACCATACTTAACAAAATATTCTGACATTGTATTCTTAATCTCTGGTGGATTAACTAGATAATTTGTAGGAATATGTAAGTCACCATCATACTCAAGCATACCAGCATACATCACATCAACTTCCTTACTCTTAGTGAACTTGTAACCATTATTATCAAATGCACGAGAGATTTCTAGAGCTCTATCACCTCTGAAATTGAAGAAAATAACTGAATCATGATCCTCAATAGTACCTACTGGTACATCATTTTCACAAATAACAAACTCAGGAAGATTTTGGTCATCATAACCACCTTCTTGACGATAAGTCTCAATTGCTTCTGTAGCACTATTGAACTTTCTACCAATACCAGCAACATGAACATCCCAACCTCTTCTAACCATATCCCAATCAGCCTCATAACGATCCATTGTGATATACATTCTGCCACCACCTGAAGCAATCTTTGCGTCAAATGTGTCATCATTTAAAGAAGCCATATGTTCTTCCAAATCATTAATATAAATAAGACCACTAGTATCAGGAACATCTCTACCATCCATTAAACAATGAACTCTAACGCGATTTATTCCCTCTTTCTTAGCCTCAGTAATCATAGCCTTAACATGCTTGATATTTGAGTGAACATTACCATCAGAAAGTAAACCCAAGAAATGTAAAGTATGACCCTTAGCATTCTCAATCAACTTCTTCCAAGTTTCACTTTGATAAATTGAACCACTCTCAATTGACTCATTAACAAGCTTAGCACCCTGTGAATAAACTTGACCACAACCAATCGCATTATGACCAACCTCAGAGTTACCCATATCATCATCACTAGGTAGACCTACAGCTGTGCCGTGAGCCTTAATCTTAGTCCAAGGACTATTAGCCTTTAAATAATCTAATGTAGGAGTATAAGCATTCGCAACAGCATTACCCTTTGTGTTATCGCTCTCACCAACACCATCCATAACAACTAGAACAACAGGTTTTTTATTCATCTTTTTTACCCTCTTTCCATCTAAAATATTATCATATAATCATAAAAAAGGAGCTACCAATTATGTATATAGTAGACATGCACTGTGACACACTCTTATCGCTAGATGAAAATACTCATCTAAGAAACAACGATTTAGACATCGACCTAATTAAAATGAAACAAAGTAACTATCTTCTACAAAACTTTGCCATCTTCACAAACTATGACAAAGTAAAAGATAGAGTACCCTATGTATTAAAGAACATTAACAAGTTCTATAAAGAAATAGAAGCTAATAAAGATTTGATTAAACAAGTATTCTCATACAAAGACATTGAAGAAAACAAACTAATGTCAGCTATGTTAACACTTGAAGAAGGTGATGTCATTAATGATGATTTAGACATCCTAGAACTATATTATCGACTAGGTGTTAGAATGATTGCCCTTACTTGGAACTTTAAAAACAGTATCGGAAGTCCTAACTTTACCCCAAATCCCAACCGTTACCAAATGTTAAGAACATTAAACAAAACTGATGGTTTAACACCTTTTGGTAAAGAATATATCAAGAAATGTAATGAACTAGGTATCATCATCGACGTATCTCATCTAGGGGACAAGGGCTTTGAAGATGTACTTAGACTTTCAACAAAACCAATAGTCGCATCACACTCTAACGCAAGAGCCATTTGTGATGTTGCCCGTAACCTAAGTGATGAAATGATTCTAAAACTACACAAAAACAATGGTGTAATGGGAATGAATTTCTGTGAAGACTTCATCAGTAACGACAGTAATGGTAGTGTTGAAAACATCATCAAACACATTGACCATATTAAAGAACTAGGTTGCATCGACAACATCGGCCTTGGCAGTGACTTTGACGGTATCAGGAAAAGAAAAGAAATGAGTGACTGTTCTCAAATGTGTATGCTGATAAATGCTTTAAGGGAACACGATTACTCAGAAGAAGAAATCGAAAAGATTTGTTATAAGAATGTATTAAGAGTATACAAGGAAGTGCTTAAATAGGCACTTCTTTTTATGGTATATATGCCATATAATTATGTTATGAAAACATTTAATGACATGCTAGAAAAACAATTAAAAGATGAAGAATTTAGAAAAGAATACGAAGCTATTCAATCTGAAATGGATATTATTAAAGCTCTAGTGGATGCTAGAAATTCTTTAAATCTCACACAAAAAGAACTAGCTGAAAGAACGGGTATTAATCAAGCCGATATCAGCAAAATCGAAAACGGAACCAGAAACCCATCTCTTAATCTGCTAAAAAGATTAGCCGATGGTATGGGTATGGTTCTTAAAATAGAATTTATTCCTAAACAAAGAATTCAATAAAAAATTGTATTTTAACCCTTGGTTGATAATGAAGTCCGAGGGTTTCATTTACAACAAGACTTCCAAATAAGTTTTAAGCACCTTATCACATTTTACCTTCTCTGCATAATTAATCATTTTATTTATATCCCTATCATTTCTCTTTAGATAATTCTTAAGAACTTTCTTTGTTTCCTCAATACCAACTTTTTCCCGATAAGAAATTATATCGACTACTGTTTTTTCCACATCATATATTTTAAAAACATTCCCATTCTCATTAATCTCCTTAATACCAAGTTCATATCTTTCCTTAGAAAAATAATACAGCTTCACATCAGGATACTCAGGCAATTCATTGACCTTTGTTTTTCTATATACAGCCACATCAACCACATCGGCAATATAGGTTGTAAGGCCATAATAGGTAGCAGCACTCATAAGACAAATAACACCACTAGGAATATATGGATTGACATAGTAGAAATCAAAATCCTCTCCGTTATAATGAAGATTCTCATAATACTTACGATTAATCTTTTTAATATAGTCATCATTTACTAGATTATTGATTTTGTATTGCGAAAGACCAACTTGCTTAAGTTGGTCATTAGAGATAAAAAGTTGTTCACAAATAAAATTATAGTCTTTCATATTTTATCCAATTACGGCACTTTCTTAAAACTGCCGTAATTCAATTAAATATTAACATAAACAAACCAAAATAAAAAGACTCATATAAGAGCCTAATTATTTAGTACCGAAGATTCTATCACCAGCATCACCAAGACCTGGAACGATATATCCGATTTCATTTAATTTTTCATCAAGTGCAGCCAAATAAATATCTACATCAGGATGAGCAGCCTCAACAGCCTTAACACCCTCAGGTGCCCCAACAAGACATACTAGCTTAATATTCTTAGCTCCTCTTTTCTTAACGATATCAAGAGCCGCAATAGCACTACCACCTGTAGCCAACATTGGATCTAAAACCATAACATTCGCATCATCCATCTTAGGGAACTTAGCGAAATACTCAACTGGCTCTAAAGTCTCTTCATTACGATATAGACCTAAGAAACCAACCTTTGCGGTAGGGATTAAATCTCTGATACCATCAACCATACCCAAACCAGCTCTTAGAATTGGAACCAACACAACATCCTTAGCAAGCTCAGTGGTATGACAAATACCCATAGGTGTCTCAACATCCTTAGGTTGTGTAGGTAAATCTCTAGATACTTCAAAAGCCATTAGAGATGCGATTTCACTTAATTGTTGTGCAAAATCCTTAGTTGAAGTTGCCTTATCTCTCATCAAAGCCAACTTATGTGTAATCAATGGATGATCAAATACAGTTAACATAATTTCCTCCTGTTTATCTTTAACAATTATATAAAAGAATGTGCCATAAAGCACATTCAATTAAACTATTTGCCATTATAAGTAAAATAATGATTATTCTTTAAAATATCTAAAAGCTCAACTAAATTATCAACACAGGCATTAGGACTTAAAGTCTTAACTTCCTTAGCCTTCGCCTCATTATTAATATAAGCCACCGTATAAGCCCCAAAAGCCTTGCCAGCCAAGACATCAGCCTTAGAATCACCAACCATAATAAGATCTGCACTATTCAATTTATACTTCTTAGTAATAATAAACAAACCCTCAGGATCTGGCTTAGTAGCACTTACATCCTCAAAAGACAAGACCACATCAAACAAGTCATCAAAACCGCAAATCTTTAAGCACTCCTCAACAGAAGGTTTAGTACGTGTTGTAAGAATAGCCAAATGATAACCATCATCCTTTAGTTTATTTAAAACATCTAAGGCATTAGGCATCGGCTTTAAAGACTTCTTCAATTCTTCCTTATTAACACTACGATAATAATCAACAAGCTCATCAGTATTCAAATCGGGAAAATACTTCTTAAACATATCATTCAAAGGTGGACCTAAAACCTCTACTTGCTTATCGGCAGTAAAATCATTCTCATTACCATACTTCTTAAAAGTAGCCTTATAAGACTTAATAATCGCCTCTGTAGAATCCTGAATAGTACCATCTAAATCAAACACAATAGTTGGCTTTTCATAAAATATACGATCATACAATCCAAAATATAAAAGTAATCCAGCTATCACGAATAAAATCGAAGTCACTTGAGCTGTTTTTAAACTGCCCATAAATAATGAATCGGTTCTTCCAGCCTCAATAAAAAATCTTACAATACCATACCAAATCAAATAGGCACCGGTTAATTGACCTCTCTTACTATAGGTTTTACGTAACACAAAATTAATTAACACAAAACCCAAGATACATAATACTGACTCATAAAAGAAAGAAGGAACATAATAATGACCATTTATATGCATACCATCCTTTAAAAAGAATAGAATACCATCAAAATAAGACTCACTAACCTCAACTCCATGACACTCTTGATTGACAAAATTACCCCATCTACCAATACCCTGAGCCAATAAAACTGTAGGAACAACAGAATCAGCCACCTTAATAAAAGGTGCATTATACTTCCTACAAACCATAATTGCCGCAATTAAGCCAAAGATAAAACCGCCATGGAAAGCTAGACCACCGTCCCAGATACGAATAATATTAATAGGATGGCTAAAATAAAAACTAAAATTATTAAAGACACAATACCAAAGTCTAGCCCCAATGATACCAGTCCATAAAATAGTCATAAACAAAGTATCAAAGAAATCATTCACATCAATATTACGATATTCTCTTAAATTTCTCTTAGCGAAATAATAAGCCAAGAAAGCTCCCGAAACAATTAAAACAGCATACCACTGTATCGTAACATTACCAATCGCTAAAAAAGTTGTACGACTTGGAAAAAACTGCATATTCTACCTCTTATCTAAAATCTCATTAAAGATTGCATTCTTAAACTCTTCGTTTGTATCAACACCCTGTTTCTTCATAATATAGTTAGTAACAGCCGTCTCTACAATAGTTGACATGGACTTACCCTCAGTAACTGGAATCTCCAACAAATTCTTCTCAATACCCAAAAGTTTAATTGTCTTCTCATTCGGATTCAATCTATCACAATTAGACCTTAAATATTGATCCCTGTTAACCAACTTAATCACAAAATCAACATGACACTTCTCAAGGAAACAATGACCACCAAACATGATATTAACATTAACGATACCAATTCCTCTTACCTCCAACATTCTCTTTAGATTCTTAGGAGCTGTACCATAGATAGTCTTATTAACCTTAGAAACCTCAACCAAATCATCAGCCACAAAAATATGGCCCCTCTTAATCAAATCCATCTCAAGTTCTGACTTACCAATGCCACTATCACCCATAATCATGACACCAATGCCATAAATTGACATTAAACCTGCAAAAACTACATCAGACTCAGCCAAACGACTAGACAAGAAAGAAATCAAATCAGTAGACAACTCATAAGTCATACCAGGAAACTCAAACACTGGGAAATTCTTCCTAGTAGCTACTTCCAACAAAGCAGCAGGTGTCTTAAAACCATTAGTCACAATAATGCATGGTGTATAAGCATCCGTCAAAAAATCAAAACGATCAAGCTGGGTATCATAGTCTAAGGTCTTCAAATAATTTTGTTCCTTAGTACCAATGATAACCACTCTCTTCAATTCAAAATCATCCTTATAACCAGACAACTCCAAACCAGGTCTATTAATATCTGGTGCAATCGTCCACCTATCTAAAGACTCATCATTACCACATACTTGATTAAGATTAAAGAATTCCTTAATCTTCCTAACTTCTACCTTTTTATTTAAATCAGCCATTATATACCCAACACTTTCCTTAAATAGATACCTGTATAGCTATCCTCACACTCGCAAACTTCCTCAGGCGTACCAGAAACTAGCAATTCACCACCTTTGGCTCCACCTTCCTTACCTAAATCAATTATATAGTCTGCACACTTAATCACATCAAGATTATGTTCAATAACCACAACCGTATCACCATTATCCACAATACGATCAATAATCTTAATAAGCTTAGCAACATCCTCCATATGCAAACCAGTAGTAGGCTCATCCAAAACATACAAAGTCTTACCAGTAGCCTTCTTAGACAACTCGCTAGCAAGTTTAACTCTTTGAGCTTCACCACCTGATAAAGTGGTTGCGCTCTGTCCTAGTTCGATATAACCCAAACCTACATCATATAAAGTTTGTAACTTATTCTTAATCTTAGGATGATTCTTAAAAAACTCCAAAGCTTCCTTAACTGACATCTTCAAGACATCATAGATATTCTTGCCCTTATAGTAAACCTCTAAAGTCTCCTTGTTGTAACGCTTACCATGACACTCCTCACATTCAACATAGACATCTGGCACAAACAACATACTGATCTTCTTTACACCATCACCCTGACAACATTCACATCTACCGCTTGCTACATTGAAAGAGAAACGACCCTTATCATAACCCCTCTCTTTCGCATCAGGACAAGACGCAAACAAATCTCTAATATCATCAAACACACCGGTATAAGTAGCCGGATTAGAACGTGGTGTTCTGCCAATTGGATCTTGAGAAATAGAAACAATCTTATCGATATTATCCAAACCAGTAATCTTTTTATGAGCACCAGGCTTAATTCTTACTCTATCCAAAGACTTTTGAACTCCCTTAGTCAATATCTCATTAACAAGCGTTGACTTACCAGAACCACTAACACCAGTAACACAAATAAACTTACCTAGTGGGAAAGTAACATCAATATTCTTAAGATTATGTTCACTTGCCCCAAAGACCTTAATAGCCTTACCATTCCCTTTTCTTCTAGTAGTAGGCACATTAATCTTCTTACGGCCACTTAGATACATACCAGTCAAAGATTTATCCGATGTAAGTATTTCTTCAGGAGTCCCAAAGAACATCACCTCACCACCATCCTTACCAGCACCAGGACCAATATCTACAATATAATCAGCAGCCATCATCGTCTCATCATCATGTTCAACCACAATAACCGTATTGCCCAAGTCTCTCATACGCTTAAGTGTAGCGATAAGCTTATCATTATCCCTTTGATGCAAACCAATAGAAGGTTCATCCAAGACATACAAAACACCTGTCAAACTAGAACCAATTTGGGTTGCCAAACGAATTCTTTGAGCCTCACCACCCGATAAAGATCCCGCAATTCTATCAAGCGTTAAATAATCAAGACCTACATCAATCAAAAACTTTAATCTTGACTTAAGCTCCACCAACAACAACCTAGCTATTTCCATCTGTGACTTGCTTAATTTTAAATTAGACACAAAGTCATAAGCATCCACAATAGCCATTTTCGTAAACTCATAGATATTTAAGCCATTGATTCTAACTGACAAAACCGCATCATTTAAACGAGCACCATGACACTTGGGACAGGTAGACTCAGCCATATAAGAGAAATACCATTCCTTTGACATCTTAGAAGTAGTCTCCACATATCTTCTTTCAATCAAAGACTTAACACCTTCAATATAATCATTCTTAGAATACTTAGTACCACCACTTGATACCACATCATACTTAATAGGCTTATCAGAACCATATAAGATGATCTCCATTTCCTTCTTAGTAAAATCACCAAGAGGCTTATCCTTGTCAATCTTATAAGCATTCAATAACGCATTAAAATTTTGCCACTCAAGATTAGGTGTATCCACAATATTCTTATAATAACGAATACCACCTTCATTAATACTCTTAGACTTATCAGGAATCAAATAGTCAACGTCCACCTCAGTCACAATTCCCAAACCCTTACACATATCACAAGCACCAAGTGGTGAATTAAATGAGAAAAGTCTAGGCTCTAGCTTAGGCACTGTAAAACCACAATCAGGACAAGCATAATTACTTGATAATAATTCTCTCTTATCACCACACTTGATAATACAAGTACCATCAGCTAACTTTAAAGCTAATTCAATGGAATCATTTAATCTAGTCTCAATATTCTCCTTAACAACAATTCGATCAACCACCACATCAATATCATGGCGCTTATTCTTATCCAAGACAATTTCTTCATCCAAACTTCTTAATTCATTATCAACATATAATCTTAAGAAACCCTCATTCTTTAACTTCTCGAACAAGTCCTTAAAAGTACCCTTACGATTAGTCACCACATTAGCCAAGATTTCAATTCTACTAGATAATGGATATTCCATCACCTTTTCCACCATCTTGCTTGTAGACATTGCCTTAATCAAAACATGATGATTAGGACAATAGCTCTCTCCACATCTTGCATACAAAAGTCTTAAATAATCATAGATTTCCGTAATTGTACCAACAGTAGACCTTGGATTATTAGAAGTAGTCTTTTGATCAATCGCTATTGATGGTGATAAACCTTCTATCAAATCCACATCAGGCTTCTCAATGCCACCCAAGAATTGTCTTGCGTATGATGATAAAGACTCCACATACCTTCTTTGTCCTTCTGCATAAATCGTATCAAAAGCCAATGAAGTCTTACCAGAACCTGATAAACCAGTCATTACAATCAACTTATTTCTAGGAAGTGTTATATCTATATTCTTTAGATTATTAACACGCGCCCCTTTTATCACAATATTTTCATTTGCCATAAAGTTATTTTACTTCATTTTTAAAAAGAATATATCAAGCTAGCATAAAAAATTCCCAAATCTCATTTACAATAAATATATGAAACTTATTGGCAACGATTGGGACACAATCCTAGAAAAAGAATTTGAGAAAGATTATTATAAAAACCTAAGAATATTTCTTGATGATGAATATTCAAACCAAACAATCTTTCCACCCGCAAAAGACATTTATAATGCCTTAAGAATCACTCCATATAATGAAGTAAAAGTTTTAATACTAGGACAAGACCCTTATCATGAAGAAAACCAGGCCCATGGCCTAGCCTTCTCTGTAAACAAAGGTATTCAAATACCACCATCACTATTAAACATCTATAAAGAATTAAATAGTGATTTAAACACATACATACCAGATAATGGTTATCTTATAAAGTGGGCTAAACAAGGAGTGCTTTTATTAAACACAGTCTTAACGGTAGAAGCTCATAAAGCTAATTCTCATAAAGGAAAAGGTTGGGAAATTCTTACTGATGCGATCATTTCAAGTCTTAACAACAAGGAACATATGGTATATATCCTATGGGGAAGAAACGCTAGAAACAAGACCAAATTGATTACTAATCCTAATCATTTAATCTTAGAATCAGCCCACCCATCACCACTTAGTGCCTATAATGGTTTCTTTGGATCAAAGCCATTTTCTAAGACTAATGAATATTTAATTAAAAACAACTTAAGCCCAATTGATTGGCAAATAGAAAATATAAGGGAGAAATAGAATGTTAGTTAACAATATGACACTTAAACAAATGAGTGAATTTAAACCAAGCGAAGAAGACATGGCGATGTTACCACTTGATGTTGTCCTATATATCAAAGTAGTAGCCGTATCTGCTACCAAAGAAGACAATTATGACATCATCAGATACTTCTTCAACAGTCCTGATTTAAAAAACTATCTAAAAGATTTTAATAAGACAGCTGTCTATGATTTTAATGTCAGTGAAGATCGTTTCGTTACTATCTTTGAACTATATGGCAATAAGAATTATATGGAAACTAGCGAATACTTCAAAGAATTATTAGAAACATACGAGGGAAATGGCGAAGTTTTATTTAACTTCTTTACTCATGATGATAAGGAATATTTATTATCTAATTTAGATGGCATTGTGAAGTTGGAACAATTGTATGTCTAAGAAAAGAAGAAAGAAAAAGAAGAATAAGCTAATACCCATTCTTTCACTGATGATAATCTTTCTAATTTGTCTTATAGCCATCTTAGATAAAGATGAAATAGAACCTATTTTTATTGAAAAGTGTGGACAATATGAAATAGAAAAGTTTGATACTTCAAAAGAATACTACACATACAAAGATGATACTTATACTAGCATTATAGGAATAGATGTATCTGAACATAATGAAAGTATCAATTGGAAAGAAGTAAAGGAAAGTGGTGTTGAATTTGCCTTCATTAGAATTGGCTGGCGTGGTTATACTGAGGGTGGTATCTATAAAGATGAACTTTTTGAACAAAATTATCTTAGTGCCCAAGATGAAAGCATAAAAGTAGGCGTTTATTTCTTCTCACAAGCCACTACTGTAAAAGAAGCCCAAGAAGAAGCTCTGTTTGTACAAAAAGAACTACAAAATAAACAAATACAACTTCCAGTAGTCTATGACTTCGAAACCGTAGAAAGTAAAGAAGGCCGTGCCAATAAGCTTGCTAAACAACAAGTAAGCGACAATGCCAAAGCCTTCTTTGAAATATTAGAAAATAAATATCAAGTGATGTTGTATGGAAACACACCACTTTTAGAACTATATGATCAAGAATTGTTAGACAAATATCCTTTATGGTTCGCCCAATTCTACCATAAGCCAGAAACAACACATGACTTCACTATCTGGCAATACAGCGAAAGTGGTAATGTACCAGGCATATCTAAGCCAACTGACTTAAATATCATGATGATTAAGCGATAAAGCCGTGTTCAATCTTAATACTTAAATTCAAGTTAGGGTTAATTGCCCTAACTTTTTCATTTAATTCGCTTCTTATTAAGCTATGTTCCCTATCATCATCAACTGGCAACAACAAGTCAAACACCAAGTTAGTATGTGATGGACCCTTAACAATTCTAAAATCATGAATACTATATTTAGGATTCATTTCCTTGATTACCTTTAAAACTAAATTCTTATATTTATTAAGTTCTTCATCATTTAAAACAACCGGATCCATATGAATAGTAGCCAAAACTCCGTACTTACCAAGAATCATATTCTCGATATTATCGATACAATCATGTAAATATACAAAATCCTTAGACGCATCTACTTCAGCATGGAAAGTGACAAAACGACTGCCAGGACCATAGTCATGGAAAATCATATCATGAATACCAATTACCTCAGGATTATCCATTACCGTCTTTTCAATTTCCTTAATCAATTCCTTGTCAGGAGACTTGCCAATCAAGATACTGATTAAATCAGCTGATATCTTAATACCTGAGATAGTTACAATAATATTCACAAAACTACCTACATAGGCATCAATATTCAAGCTAAAGAATTTATATACCAATAATGAAATTAAAGTGGTAGCAGTTAATAATGCATCATTAAAACTATCCTGACTTGTAGCCTCTAGTGTTTCTGATTGAATCAACTTACCAGCTTTCTTGTTTGTATAACCCATTACCAATTTAACCAAAATTGAGAATAATACAACAATTACCGCAATGTAATTAAAAGACATATCGGCTTTATTAAAGATAGACTTGATAGAATCAACCAACGAAGTTAAGCCAGCAACCACGATCAAAAAACCAATGATTAAACCAGATACATATTCAGCACGACCATGACCATATGGATGTTCACTATCAGGGTGCTTGCTAGCTACCTTAAAGCCTAATAATGAGGCAATATTAGAACCCATATCTGATAAGTTATTTAGGGCATCAGCTCTAATAGATAAGCTATTAGAAATAAAAGAAACAATTAATTTAAAGACGACTAAAATACAGTTACAGACAATACAAAAAATCGACATGACAACACCATATCTTTCTCTTACTGTCTTATCTTTAGTATCCTTATAATTTGGAATGAATAATTTTTGAATTAATGTGAACATATAAAATAAAAAGTTCGTAAATACGAACTTTACTCTCCTTCTTTATATTTGATGACAAGATGTCTCTTGTTGCCATCACCGATTGAACAAGTTTCGACATGCTTGAAATCTTGAAGATATTGATGAATAACCTTTCTCTCATCATTAGGCATTGGATCAAGTTCTGCATCTACATGACTCTTCGCAACTTCCTTAGCTACTCTATTGGCAATAGCTTTTACCTTACGATAACGATCTTCCTTATAATGATTAACATCAATAATAACATTGATACGCTTCTTGAAAGTAGCATTAACTGCAGCCTTTAAAACGTTAGAAATAGCTCTTAAAGTTTGACCATTCTTACCAATGATAATCGCATTATTTTCAGCATCTAAAACAACCCTATATAAGTTAGTTTCATCAGCTTGCTTCTCAATAATTATTTCAATAGAAACACCTTGATTTAATTCGGTAAAATAAGCACCTAAGTAATCAAAAATGAATTCTTTAATATCATTAGGTGTATAAGCCTCAACAGTAACACTATTACCGATTCCGAATAAATGCTTCTCTTCGCTAATTACTTCATAAGTAACATCCTTAAGTTCGTAACCTGTTGAACTTGTAATAGTATTTAAAACATCATCTAATGTCTTACCAGTATATTGTTTCATATTGTTCCCTTCTAGTCCTTATGAGACATCTTATCGATAACGATAGACTTTACAATATTGATTACAGAATAGATACAGTAATATAAAGACAATGCAGTTGGCCATGACAACATGATCACACCGATAAAGGCAGTCATGCCATAAGTCATGAAAGTAGTGTTATCTTTTGGTTTTTCATAGTGCTTATGGTGTTTATCAGCTTCCTTCTTAGCTCTAGAATTAGCCAACCATTTTACTATACTTACAGACAATAATTGGAAGACAATCATTAATACGAAAATAACAATTAAAATCCAAGCATGTTCCACAAAGGCTTCTCTTGGTGTTAAATCTAGAGAATAGCCAAAGAAAGAACCATTCTTAACTTCAGCACTTCTTCTAACAGCAGCATACATCGAAATCAAAATAGGGAATTGAATGAATGTAGCCAACATTGAAGTCATAGGGTTAATGTTATACTTAGCATAAACCTTTTGCATCTCCATAGCAGCCTTTTGTTGGCTAGCTGAATCAGTTCTACCCTCATATTTTAATTGAATCTTTTGAATCTCAGGTTGTACCTCTTGCATCTTTTGCATCGCAACATTTGACTTAAATGTTAACGCCAAGATAATCGCATTCAATACTAAAGTAACAATTGTGATTGCCCAGAAAACACCCACATGAACACTTAAGTAGTTAATGGCTTGAGCTAAAGGATAAGTCAAAATTACAGTTAAGAAGCCATCTGCCTTAACATCACTAATTGGTGTAGACAATGAAATTAATTCGCTACTATTACTACAACCACTCAAAAAAAGTAGTAAGAATAAGGAACTTAATACAATTGTTAGTTTCTTTTTATTCATATACACAAAAACTCCTTGCAAATACTAAATAATTATAGCTTTTTTAATAAGCTTTTCCAAATTGTTTTGATTATCACTGAAACTTTTCTCTAAATAGCCCTTTCTTATAATCACTACAAGATCGCTTGGACTATTATCAAAGTCATAAATATTAGCGAACATCATCCTAACTTGACGTTTAATTTTATTACGCTCAACCGCATTTCCCAGTTTCTTAGAAACAGAAATGCCCACTCTAGAATGTGGCTCTTGTTTCTTGTAATAATAAACGATAAAGCTTTGATCAGCTACACTTTTTCTCTTTTTAATAATTTTGGAAAAATCCTCGTTTTTCCTAACTCTATATTTTTTAATCATAAGTTTTAAAAAAGCCACGTAAGTGTGGCTTTAATTAAGCAGATAATACCTTTCTACCTTTAGCGCGACGTCTATTGATAACCTTACGACCACCAACAGTTTTCATACGAGCTCTAAAGCCACAAGTATTTTGGTGCTTTCTTTTACTAGGCTGATAAGTTCTTTTCATACGAGCCACCTTTCTTTAATCGAATTACTTTAATATTCTATTAAATCTGATACCGTTTGTCAAACAATTATTCAGCCTCAACAGACTCTACTTTAACATCCTTTTCACTAATATATTTATTAACATATTTCGCAATAATATAGCTGCTAGAGCCCATTTTTAAGGTAACACCGGTCTTTGTCTCAAAAATCTTAGGAACTGCTAAAGTAGACAATTCTTCTGTATTAATATTTTCAATATCTACAAGATTAAAATTAACCTCCAGCAAACCTGAACTAGCACCTTCGATATTATCCAAACCGCCTAACTTTTCAATAATATCTTTAATTGTCTTCTCATCCTTAGTTGGATTAACCACCATATAACACAAATGACGATAATATAGAATACATAAAGCTAATACCACCACAAAACAAATAATACCAACCATAACAATCGAAATAATCGCATCATAATGATTAATGCTTCTAATATTAATAATAAAATCAGGGAAACTACCAGGTAAGGCCGTAATAGTTGAATAGTTACTAATAGAAGAACCTAAATAAACACCCGCATATGTAAAATAGCCATATACACAAGCAGCTATAAACACAAAGCCGAGCAACAATAGTGGACTTGTAAACAACAAAAACAACATCAATGGAAGTGGTGAACCACATACAATTGAAATTAAACTTATAAGAATTAATGGCAACAACATCTTAATCTTTGTTTCCTTATCTGTAAAAGATAAATAAATTCCCAAATAACAAGCTGGCACCATAAACAGATTAATCACATAATAAGGTGTGATAAATCTACCAGCACCAGTATAAGTAGTTACACTATCCTTAACATATTGCCAAATATTCACATCACCCACAATGCTTTGCCCCGACAATGTTTGAAACGAACCTCCAAGAGATGTAAACCAGAATGGGTATCTAATCGCATTAGACAATCCTAATATCGACATTGTTTGATCTAAGAAACCATAAATTAGCATCTTATAAGGATCATCCAAGTTTTTTGAAATATAAACAATACCCTTGGCAAAATATGTATAGAATAAAGGACCAACATAAGAAAACAACATACCAGTTGCTGTGCAAAGTACCACATTGTATATCAAAGCAGCTGAGTCCTTATGTAAAAAACCTAATAAGCTATGACTAGAACGATGTCTACTTCTGATATATGAAAATCTTGTAATAAAAGCAACCACAAAAGCACCAATCATACCTGTTTCAAGTGGATACTTAGCATTGCCATTAATATTAATCATCGCATTTATACCGGAATTTGTTGTATAAGCGATACTAGATAAATTTTGTGGTACAAACAAAGTCATCGTAATCAAGAAACTAAAATAACCAACTAAAGCCAAAAGAATTGGAATACCACTATTTGCTTTCTTACAAACAAGATAAATCATAAAAATCAAAGGCAAATTAGAAACAATTGTCTGGCCTAATAAAGCACAACCATCCGCAAACATCAACAAATAAGTGTTTGAGAAAGTATAAAAAATATTAACATTTTCATTCTTAATTAAAAAACCAAATGCCATCAACATAAACCCAAAGAAAGCAGTTCTAAGAGGCATTTTACAATTTTCATATAAATACATTATCTTCTTCATACCTTTAATTCTATAATAAAAAAGAGAGGTATTTTTATGAAAGTTGGAATTATATGCGCCCCAGGGCTAGAAGAATGCGAAGCATTACTTGTTTATGACTTGTTATATAGAAGTGGCATTGACGTTAAACTAGTTGGACTAGAAGATGAAATAACATCATCACACAACGTCTCATTTAGAACAGATATTAACATCGACGACTTTAATTATCAAGATTATAATGCGATAATATTACCTGGTGGCATGCCTGGAACCTTGAATCTAGAAAACGATCCAAGAGTAAATAAGATAATCGATTATTTCATGGAAAACAACAAACTAATCGCAGCAATCTGTGCTGCACCATCCATACTTAATCACAAAGGTCTTCTTAAGCAAGAACGCTTTACTTGCTACCCAGGCTTTGAATGTGGACTAAAACCCGCAAAAGAAAAAGCGATCAAAGAAGGAAATATCATCACCGGCATCGGACTAGGTGGTGAATTTGAGTTTGCCCATCTAATCATCAAAACACTACTTGATGAAGAACGCGCAAACGAAGTATTTAATAAAATTCAATACTAGGGGGAAAAATGAACGCACAAGAATTTACAGAAAAGTACTACGTAAAAAGAGAAGGAACCAACAGTGTCAAATGGGACAAGCCCAACGTTAAAGGTAAACTGCCTTTATGGATTGCGGACGCTGACTTTAAGGAACCACAAGTCGTAATCGATAAGCTAGTTGAAAGAATTAGGCACGGAAGTTATGGTTATTCGTTCTTACCAGAAGATTACTTTGATGCTTATATTAAGTGGAATGAAAAACAATCTAACATTACCTACAAAAAAGAATGGATTAGATTCTCTAAAGGTGCCATCGATGGTTTAACACATGTTATTTGTTCACTAACTAATGAAGGTGATGCTATTTTGATGACAACACCAATCTACCATCACTTCTTCTACACAATCGATAACACCAAAAGAACACTAGTAGAATCACCTCTTATCAACGACAACTATCACTTTGAAATGGACTATGAAGACATCGAAAAGAAAATAATTGAAAACGATGTTAAATTAATGATTCTATGTTCTCCATGTAACCCAGTTGGCAGAATCTGGACTAAAGAAGAATTAGAAAAATTATTTGAAATTACACATAGACACAATGTCATTGTCGTATCTGATGAAGTTCACTCAGAACTAATCATGCCAGGATACAAATTTCTTCCAAGCTTAGCTTTAAAAGAATATGAAAATGACATTATTACTCTAAACGCTGAATCAAAAACCTTCTCATTAGCCCTATTCCAACATTCACATATCGTATGTCCAAACAAGGAATGGCTAAAGAAGATTGATGAATACCAAACATACCATGACATCCAAGATCCTAACGCCTTCAATGGCTTAGCTTCTTATTACTGTTATAAGTACGGTAAAGAATGGCTAGATGGTTTCACTAATACAATCTATGAAAACTATCTATACTTCAAAGAAGAAATGAAAGATTATTGCGATATGCCTGAACTTGAAGGCTCATACCTAATCTTCCCTGATTTCTCTAAATCAATTAAAGAAGCTAATGTAGCTGAAGTACTTGAAAAAGAATGCAACATTCTTGTAAATTCTGGTGTCTCATTCTCAAAAGACTATGGAAGCTATGTTAGAGTAAACCTAGCTACTTCGCTTGTAAATATCAAAGAAGCAGTTGCTAGAATCAAAACCTATATAGACGAAAGAAGAGCCTAAACTCTTCTTTCTTTTTACTTAATTAAACTTTCGCTATAGAAGGCCTTAACTGCCTTAACCATATAATCATTATCCAAATTACCAGCTGTCTCTACACATGAATGCATCGCCAATTGAGCTAGACCAACATCAACTGACAACATCGAACTATGATTATTAGAGATATTACCCAAAGTACTGCCACCCCTACTATCACTTCTATTCGCAAAATATTGATAAGGAATATCATGACGTTCCAATAAATCCTTTAAGAGACCAATACTCAAACCATCACTTGTATAAGCCCTAGTCTCGTGTTTAATGACGATGCCCTTATTCATTGAAGGACGATTCAAGGCATCATGCTTCTCATTATGATTTGGATGCAAGGCATGAGCATTATCACAAGACAACATAAAGCCTCTTGCCAACAAACGATAATAATCAATGTTCAATGAGTTACAAATTCTATTTAAATTAGTAAACAAGAAATCAGAATCAGCACCCTGTCTTGTACTTGAACCAATCTCTTCATTATCGAAACAACAATATACATTAATATTATTGTCATTAAAATTATCAACAAAACCCATTAAACAGTTATATGCACATTGAAGATCATCCAAATGATTACCTGTAATAAATTCATCATTCTTGCCCCATAAATAAGCACTATTCACAGGATACAAGAACAAGTCATAACTTAACACATCCTTACCACTATCTTCCTTTAAGAAACTTAAAATATCACCCTTTTCTAATGACACCATAGGAAGCATATCAACTTGTGGATTTAAGTTTAAGTTAGTATTAACTTCCCTATTCATATGAATCGCAACAGATGGAATTAAACAGAATGGCTTATCATACTTATAAGAACATGACTTAACACTTCCATCTTCCCTATAAATAATTCTACCTGCAATACTAAGTGGTCTATCTAACCAAGAATAGAAAGTAACGCCACCATATACCTCAGTATTCAATTTAAAATAACCACCCTCATAGCTACAACAATTAGGTTTCAACACAAAAGATGGACAATCAGAATGAGAAGCAGTTAATTGTAAAGAAGGATTCTCTAAGTTATTACCAATATTAAAGGCCATAACACTAGAACCATTTCTAATGATGTAATACTTACCACCCTTATCTAAAGCATATGCATCTCTTTCGTCAAGTTCTACATAATGATTCTCATCTAAAATCTTCTTAATACTATCAATCGCATTATAGCTACTAGGGCTATTATTTAAAAATTCAACTAAATTCATTTCACACCTCTTAAATATCTACTGGCATTAATGGCACAATTAGCACCATCGCCACAGGCAGTAACTACCTGTCTTAACTTCTTTTGACGGCAATCACCTGCCACAAAAATATTATCATACTTTGTATAACCATTCTCATCGCTGATGAAATATCCTCTATCATCCAAGTCTAACAAATCCTTAAAATACTTATTATCAGGAACTAAGCCAATAGCCAAGAAAACACCATCACATAATATTTCCTCGCCATTAAAACTAACGCCCTTGAAAGAATCTTCCACAATATACTTAATATTTGAACAATTAAAATAAGCAGTGATATTATCATGACTCTCTAGTTGTTTAATCAAAGATGCTTCACCAGTAAATTCACTTAAATCTTGTAAGATAATCACTTTCTTACAGATATTAGCTAAGATATCAGCCTCAACTAAAGCTGAATTACCCCCACCTACCAAAACTACTGTCTTATCTTTGTATAAACCAGCATCACATACAGCACAAAAATGTACATGCTTGCCAATCAGTTCTTCCTCATGTTCAACATTTAAACGACGATGAACACTACCGGTTGCCAATATTAAACTTTTACAAAGAATATCACCTGTATCTTTTAAGTTAACAGTAATAACATCACCTGGTGACACTTTAACACATTCATCAAAAACAAGTTCACCACCCAAGTTACTAACCTGTTCTAACAATAGATCACCATACTCATCACCACTGATTTTATTAAAACCTGGGATATTTAAAACACTTGGCGAACTTGTAATCTGTCCGCCAAATACATCTCTTTCAATAACCGCTACACTATGGCCATTTCTTAGACCATAGATGGCAGAAGTAAGCCCCGCAGGACCTCCTCCTACTATCACTAAATCATAAATATTACTCATGATCTTTTAAATAATCAACTGCCGCATTAGCACCAGCATACCACTTGCCATTAGTATCAATAATTGTAGGTGTCTCTACCACACCAAGTTTTCTAGCTAACTCAGTATCTTCACTACAATTAACCACATCATAATTAATACCCTTTAGTCTTAATCTTTGTTCAGCACCCTTGCATTTAGGACAATGATCCTGTACAAAAATAGTCAAAGATTCTGGCTTATAATCCACTTTTTCTTCCTTAACAATCTCTTCTTTCACTTCTTTAGCCTTTAGAACAGTTGAATCATTTGGAAGATACTCTACACGATCCTTAAACTCTTGAGCCTTACCATCATTCCAGTTAGAAATAGGACGATAATAGCCAGTAATACGAGACCAAACTTCAGTCTTCTTACCACAAATTGGACAAGTATAAACCTCACCTGTAAGATAACCATGATCTTCACAAATAGAATAAGTTGGAGAAATAGTATAGTAAGGTAACTTATAATTAGTCGCAATCTTCTTAACAAGACTTGCAGCAGCTCTCCAATCAGGTAACTTCTCACCTAAGAAAGTATGGAAAACAGTACCTGAAGTATATAAATTCTGGAATCTATCCTCAATATCTAAAGCTCTAAACACATCATCAGTAAAACTTACTGGTAAATGTGAAGAGTTTGTATAATACGGAACCTTAGAATCATCATTTGCTGTAATAATATCCTTATATTCCTTCTTATCGTGCTTCGCCAAACGATAAGCCGTAGACTCCGCAGGAGTAGCTTCCAAGTTGTATAAATCGCCATACATCTCTTGATAAATAACCAAACGCTCACGCATATGATTCAATACTTCTTCAGTAAAATCTTGAGCAATCTCCTCAGTCAAATCAGCTTTTATCCAGTTTGCGTTTAAACAAGCCTCATTCATACCAACTAAACCGATAGTAGAGAAATGATTCTTAAATGTACCCAAATATCTTAATGTATATGGATATAAACCATTCTCTAATAACTTAGTAATGACTTCTCTTTTTATCTTTAAAGACTTAGCTGAAAGATCCATGATCTTATCCAAACGATTATAGAAGTCTTCCTTATCCTTTGCCAAATAGGCAATACGAGGCATATTAACAGTAACCACACCAACAGAACCTGTTGATTCACCAGAACCGAAATAGCCTCCTGATTTCTTTCTTAATTCTCTTAAGTCCAATCTTAAACGACAGCACATTGATCTAATATCACTTGGCTTCATATCGGAATTTACATAATTAGAGAAGTAAGGAGTGCCATACTTAGCAGTCATCCCAAACAATAACTTATTATTCTCAGTTTCCGAGAAATCAAAATCCTTAGTAATTGAATAAGTGGGAATTGGATATTGGAAACCTCTACCATTGGCATCACCCTCCAACATTACTTCAATAAAGGCCTTATTGATCATATCCATTTCTTTTTGACACTCTTTATAAGTATATGGAAGTTCTTCGCCACCAACCAAGCAAAATTGTTCAGCCATATCCTCAGGAACTGTCCAGTCTAATGTAATATTAGAGAAAGGCGCTTGGGTGCCCCAACGAGAAGGTGTATTAACACCATAGACAAAAGATTGGATACATTGTTTAACTTGCTTATAAGATAAATTATCTTCTCTTACAAAAGGCGCCAAATAAGTATCAAAGGAAGAAAAAGCCTGTGCACCAGCCCACTCATTTTGCATAATACCCAAGAAATTTACCATTTGATTACACAAAGTAGATAAATGCTTTGCAGGAGCAGATGTAATCTTACCCTTAATACCACCTAATCCTTCTTGAATCAATTGTCTAAGTGACCAACCAGCGCAATATCCTGTAAGCATGCTCAAATCATGAATATGAATATCACAATTACGATGGGCATTAGCTATTTCATTTGGATAAATCTCACTCAACCAATAGTTGGCTGTAATTGCACCAGAATTTGAAAGAATTAAACCACCAACCGAATAAGTAACTGTCGAATTCTCTTTAACACGCCAGTCAATTGAATCAACATAAGAATTAACTAACTTCTTATAGTCCAACATAGTCTCTGACAAATTACGTGCCTTTTCTCTTTGTTTACGATAAAGAATATAAGCCTTAGCAACATCAGCATAATTACTCTCAGACAATACCTTTTCAACACTATCTTGAATATCTTCTACATAAACCTTGCCATCTTTTACTTTAGTCTCAAAATCAGCACAAGTTCTAAGTGCCAATAGTTCAACCACACTTGGATGAAAGTCTCTACCAACTGCCGCAAAAGCCTTACCAATCGCATTAGAAATCTTATTTACATTAAAATCAACTTCCTTGCCATCTCTTTTAATCACCTTATACATATTAGTCCTCCTGAATTCCTCTTACATATACATTATCAATATATTTACTCAATACCTCTTGGTATTCTTTCAGCCTACTTTCACTCAAACTACTCAAACCACCTTGGATACAAGATTCTCTACTTTCAAAATTTTGCAGATAATATCTTTTAGCACCCTTTAGCCATTTACCTAATGAATCAAGATCTAAATCCTCATGAAATTCTTTGACAATAGTAGTTCTAAATTCATAATCGACTACATTAGACTTTAGATACTCAACACTTTTTTCTATACCACTTAAGTCCATATCATTTAAACCGCAAGTCAAGCTATATTTATCCTTGGTATTCTTAATATCCATGGCTACATAATCCACTAAACCCTCTTCAACCAATTCTTTCAATAAGTCGAAACAATAGCCATTTGTATCTAGCTTAACCATCAAACCCAAGTCCTTAATATGTCTGCATAAGTCATTGATACCCTCTTGTAATAAAGGTTCACCACCGCTTATACAAACACCATCTAGCACATTCTTTCTTTTCTCTAAATATTCAAAAATCAACTTTTGATCAATTTCACCCTCTTGTTCATTCAAGAAAACAAGTGAACGATTATGACAAAATGGGCATCTAAAGTTACAACCACCAGTAAACAAAGTAGCTGCCATCTTACCTGGATAATCTAATAATGTAAGCTTTTGAAGACCATAGATATGAATATTTAAATCATTCTCATAATGAGGATATTCCTTAGCCTTATTATTAAGTCTTTCAACAACACTAACATAAGTTAAATAATCTTCCCTGCTAATATCCTTAAACAAATAATCCTGCCAACCCTGTCTTATCATATATAATTCGGGCATAATATGATCACACTTTGGCGTTGTATTCAATAACTTCAACCTTTTATCCTCACTACTTAAAGTCATCTCAACATAATTAAGTTGTTCCAACTTTTGAATAGCCTTGGTAATAGTCCCTTTGTCATAAGCACCAATAACAGCCAATTCATTCATCGAAAGACCCTTATGTTCATAGATTGCCATCAATATAAACATTTGAGTATAAGAAATATCGTATTTAGATAATACCTTGTCATAATATTTTTGGTTACAACGATTCAAAATCATTGGATCCACATTCATTAGTCTTTCCATAGTGTATTCATTATAACAAATGGTTGAACATTCAACTAATTTAATACTTATTAATTTAGTAATCCCTGAAACAATATTTCATAGTTATAATAATTTTATGGAAAGATACTTGATTATTTTTAAAGGACAGGTACAAGGAGTAGGCTTTCGCTACACTTGTCAAAGAATTGCAACTGAATTAGATCTAACAGGACAGGCAAAAAACCTCGACAATGGTAACGTCGAGGTTGAGATACAAGGTGATGAAGACAAAATAATGACCTTCATTAGTAAAATGTTAAAACAAGGAAGCTACCTAAGCGTAGATGGCTTTAAAGTTAGAAACTTCATTAGAATCGAAGACTATTATCTTAAAAAAATACCATGTAAACAAGAAAAGAACTTTAAGATTCTATACTAAAAAACGATACATGATAATAGAACCAGCCATGGCAACATTTAAAGAATCGATATTATGCATCTGAATCTTAACAGTCTCATCGACGCTTATAAAGACTTCCTTTGATACACCAGATCCTTCATTGCCAAGCACGAAAGCCATCTTAGGGCTTTTGTTTACTTCATCAAGAAACAAACTATTTTCTTTTAAACCAGTGGCATAAATAATATAGCCCTTTTCTTTTAAATCCTTTATTTGTTCAACTAAATTCCCTCTAAAGATATTTAAATGATAAATAGCACCCTTAGAAGCACTTAAACACTTAGGATGATAAATATCAGCACAATTTTCACTTAAAAGAATAGTATCAAAGCCAAATAAATATGCACACTCCATGATTCTGCCGATATTTAAAGGATCAGAAAGTTCATCCAACATCATTATTCTTGAACAATACGCTCTTTTTTCCTCTATTTCCTTGCCAACCCCAATATAGTCAAGGTCATCACGTTTAGAAATCTTATTTAAAACATCTCTTGATACCTCATAAGCCTTATCAAAGTCAAAAGGCCTTTGACCACAATAAATCAAAGTATCCAAGTATCCTTGTTTATAAGCTTCCAAAAGAACTTCTTTATCAAGGATTAAATAATTACAATCACGATACTTCTTTAAATGAAGACGTGTCCAATCTTTTACCTTTTTATTTTCTAACGATTCAATCATTTCTTTGTCCATATAAAAGTGTTGAGACAACACTAACAGCACTAGCTGCATTCAAACTATTTCTAAAATCATTCCCATAAGGAATATATAAACCAGTATCCACTAAAGATAATAACTTAGATGAGATACCTCTTTTTTCACCACCGATTAAGAATAAACATTTAAAATCAAATCTAACCTTAAAGATATCCTTAGAATCATCACCCCTATATAAAGAATAAAGATGATACTTACCCTTCAAAGACTTAAGATATGCATACTCATCATCTACATACTTAATATTTAATAGTTCATAAGCACCAGCACTAGATTTAATGATTTGAGCATCTAACTTAGAATAATCCCTAGCCTTTAAAATTACATTAGAAACGCCCAAGGCATAGATGGTTCTTAACATATAGCCAATATTAAAAGGATCTTCAATACCATCAATATAGAAGACATCACCATCACCTAGTTCATCACTTCTTCTATCACTTACTTCAGCTACAATACCACCAAATGTCTTACCTACTTCAAATTTATCGAAAGAAGAACGTTCTAATTCATGAACACTAATATCCTTAGATTCACACAATCTTCTAATATAATTAAAATCCTTAGTTCTCTTGGCCTTGTCTATATATACCCTATAAACAGCGCGCTTCCCACCTTGGATACAAGCCTTAACAGCGATAGCCCCCTCAACAATCATCATTGACCTTTCTAATCATATCATTCTTACTAACCTCAAAAGGCATACGAATAACCACAAGTTGACATGGCTTATGAGCTTCATTTAAGAAATGCCACTCATCATCAAACATCACTGTATTCTTAAATCTTTTATTATTAACACTTGGACCAAAGACTTCCAAAGTATCATTTATATCAAACATATTCTTAACTTCAACTAAAGCTAAAGAGCGGTTCTCATCATAAGCCTTAACAAGACCTACATAATCATGAGTAACCCCACTTCCATTTACACCATATAAGTGTTTAGAATCATCACATTTACCGCTCAAGAAACCCGAATCACTCAAACGATTCTCTGCCTTAGTCAATTCATTATTATAGTAAACCAAACGTTCATCCTCTAAATGACCCTTTTCATATACTTCATCTATAAGCATACGATAAGTCTTTACTACCTGGGCAATATAATATTCAGACTTCATACGTCCTTCAATTTTTAAAGACGCAACACCACACTTAATCATCTCTTCAACATAGTCTGCTGCCCTTAAATCTTTAGAAGACATAGATAAAGGACATTCTGGATCACTAATTAAAGTATCACCTTCATAAACATGATATTTCCAACGACAACTATGAGCACAGCCACCTCTATTAGCATCTCTATTAGTCATACGATTACTTAAAACACAACGTCCTGAATAATTAGAGCACATGCCACCATGAATAAACACTTCAAGTGGTAAAGAAGACACAGAACTGATAAGTTTGATTTCATCCATTGAAACTTCTCTGCCAAGTACCACGCGATCTGCCCCATACATCTTCAAAACGCTTACCGCATCACTATTAATTGAAGACATTTGAGTTGAAATATGCGCTTCCATTCTTGGATGATGCTTCTTAACATAATTCACAATAAACAAAGAAGATACAATAATCGCATCAACACCAATTTCATCTAAATAAGCTAAATATTCTTTAATTCCCACAAAATCATCATCATGGAAAACGATATTAACAGTAATATATATTTTTACACCCTTACTGTGGGCATATTCTACAATTTCTTTAATATCCTCATTCTCAAAATTAGAAGCGCGAGATCTCAAAGAAAAACATTTACCACCTAAATAAATGGCATCAGCACCATAGTCAACTGCTATCTTAGCCTTAAACAAGTCCTTAGCAGGAGCCAATAATTCAATTTTATTCATTGCCATCCTCCTTTACCTTACTTGTTTTATTTGATAAGTATCCATTAGAAAATTGATAATTATCGTATTTACTTAAAATATTCTCTTCTAAAAATACCGCATTCACATCACTAACTCTTTTTACATCTCTTAAAATCGCAAAAATTAAATTAGTATCTTCAATAAAAGTATCATCGATAATAGCTCTTTTTAATAAAGGTTTTAAATCTACAAATTCTTTATACATCAAAAAGATATAATCAGAATAAATACGAGTACCGTATTCATCCTCTAAAATAGGCAAACGATAATTACGATTCTCTTCAACTAATGTAATATTACGCTTTCCTAATATATCTTTTTCTACTCCTAAATAATTAAAGTAATTAGTCATAAAATGACGCTTAGAATAAGACATCTTAAGATGACCAAACACTTGCATATCACATTTACCAGGATTATTTGTTAAGATCCTTTTAACCTCATCTAAACTCAATTCCCTAGCCAAAACAGTACCAATACCCTGGCGTAAGAAGAAGTTAATATCCAAACTATTAGTTAATAAAGTATCTGGGTCATAGATTAATTTGTCTCCCATGCCAAAAGAACTGGCAACATTAATGATGCCTAAGTCAGTAAAATATATACCATCAACATCCAAATTCTTTAAAAAACTAAAATAATCATTCACTACAGCCTTATCATTTTCACTGATAAAGGCATCAAGCGCAATATATCTCTTTAAGCCCTCTTTAAGACAATACTCATTGATTGTATTAATTTCGCTTAAAGAATAATTAAAACGCAAACTTAAAGGACCACCAAACAAAAGACCATCAACGTCATTCTTGGTGTATCTATCTAATCTATCTATTTTTGATAATGTAACAAGAGTCTCCATAGCACAATTCTAACACACTTTTAAAATTCATTAGACGCAACAAAAGGAAAAGCATAAAATGGAATTAATTCCAACATTTCTTCATTGCCAAAATCCTTTTGTGAAACAAGAATACGTCTATCAACAACCTTAGAATGTTTATTCACAAAAACATCCAACGACCTATGATTATTCCTATAAGCCGATTTAACCTCAATAGGAATCACCTTTTTGTGTGAAGCCAATAAGAAATCTATTTCCTTAATATGAGGATCATTATCATCCTTCCAAGTATAATAATAGAAATCTAAGTTATTTGCGGTCAATATCTGAGCAATCGCATTCTCATATAAATAACCTAAATTCGCATCAATTCTATCACTTAACAATTTGTTGTAGATATCATTTTCTACACCCTTACCATTATTAAACAATTTAGTTACAAACAAGCCCACATCAGAGTAATAAAGTTTAAACTTATTTAATTGTTTAGCCTGAGCTAATTCAAAACATGGTTGCGTGACATTAAACACAGGAATAACCATCTTTGAATTAAGTAAGTTAAAAAATCTTTCCTCATCCTTACTAGTCTTCTTCTTTTTAGTAGCCATCGAAATGGAAAAATATTTCTTTTGAAGAGCTAATTGACTTGGAATTGCATCAAACATAGCGCTTGTTTTACCTGAAATATCTATCTTAAACAAATCATCATTATATAAAGACAATATCTTACTCTTAACCTTATCAACTCTTTCAAGATTATTAGTATCAATATATTCATTGACTGCTTGAGGCATGCCACCAACAGCTATATATAGTCTGAAACTTTTCATCAATCTTCTATTGACCCCATCACCCAAAGGAATCTTTTTCTTTGCGACTTCTTTTAATAATTCACTATTCTCTCCAGTAGCCCATAAGAATTCCTCATAGTCCAATGGATGAATAGAAATCTTATGTTCCTCAGAAGGGATGACGATATTTTGAACATTTTGTTTAATCGACAACAAAGAACCTGTCCCAATATAAAAATAACGTCCATCTTTAACTAAGTGTTTGATTGCCTGTCTAACCTTAGGACATAGCTGAATCTCATCAAAAATAATAACCGATTCTTTTTCATACAAAGTAACATTAGTCATTGTCTGTAAACGTAAGAAAAAATAATTCAAATTCGCAATATCATCAAATATCTCTAACATTTCTTGAGTAATATCCGAAAAATCCACTCTAATATAAGACCTAAACTCATTCTTCGCAAACTCTTCTGCAAGCGTTGACTTGCCAACTCTTCTAGCCCCTTCTAGTAAACAAGCATAGTTATTTGAGTATTCATTTTTCCACTCCAATAATGATTGATAAGCCTTTCTCTTAAAAAACTTCATTTTTTGCCCATTTTTCCTTGTGTTTATTATACATTAAAATACATAAGTTCCATAATTGAAGACCATTTTTGAACAAAATGTTCCATTATTGAAGACCTTTTTAATCATAAAAGTTCCATTATTGAAACACTTTTTACCTAATAAAGTTCCATTATTGAAAAAATCTCCACACAGGAGATTTAAATCATAAACACAATATTATCTAAACTACTATTTTTAACATCAATAACCCTTTGATTACTAGAACCACGATACTTAAGTCTAAAATCCTTTAGTTCATCTACAAATTGACCATCAACCAAAACATCTAAATATTCTAATACTCTTCTTTGATTACCATTAAGGTTTTCATAAGTATAACCACTCCAAAGCCATATAGACTTATCTGGAAACTTTTCTCTAAAAGCCTTACAAACCACTATTACTCCGTCAACATTCTTTTCGTTCAATGGTTCACCACCTAAAACAGATAAACCGCAGACATGGACATCTTCGCCATATTCTAATAATCTATCTAAATCTTCTTGTTTAAATTCTTGGCCACCATTAAAATCCCAAGTATCACTATTAAAACAATTCTTACAATGAAAATGACATCCTTGTACAAATATACTCACACGGATGCCAGGTCCATTCGCAATATCTTTTTTTCTTATTTGTGCATATCTCATATATCCATTTTAGACCAATATTATTCTTTCTAATAAAAATTACTTCTGATCTGTCTTATTGCACCCAAATCTATATACTTTTGGGTGCATATTTAATGATCCTAAATATTATTCCCCAATCCTTTTAAATATTCCTCAACATTTAAGTAGGAAACACTATCAACAATAGAATTATCACCTCTATAAATCACATAACGGCCATTTATTTTTCCATATCTATGTTCAGTCATTCCGCATTTTTCCTCATCTATTAAATGACGATACTGATTACTTACTTGTTCCTTACTATATTTTATTTCATATATATCGCAAGATAATGTTTCGGGATCTTGAACAACCATATCAAATTCGCCAACCGCAAATTGAAGCTTAAATACATCTTTATTCTTTTTAGCTAATTTAGTCTCTAGAAGAACAATTTCTTCCATCATTCTTCCCTTTATCTCACTAAGGATTCTATCAATAATATATTTCTTATCAATGGCAGATAAATCATTAAATCTTTCATCTTCCATTAAGGATTCCACCAAAAACTTTGCTTGAGAATATCTAAGCCCAGGCTGCTTAATAACCATTATTTCATTCTTACTGTTTTTATGTGGAAGATATCTAACGTCAATATATTCAATTAAATCCAAAATCTCAAGATACTCTTTTATCTGTAAAGAATGATCATCTTCAATTTTGACTTTTTGTTCATTCTTTTCAATTATCTCCAAAGCATTCTTAATCCTTTCGACAACCATCTCTTTATCAAGATGAGAATAAATATTTATCGAATTGTTTCTATCAGTCAAAAGATTTCTTGCTGATAAAGACAAATCATTAGACTTAAATTTTCTCGTTAAAACTTCTTTAGTAAATGCATGATTTATATCCTCTATAATCCTATTAATTGCACCTGTCAATTCGTTCTTTTCATATAAATCATATAATCTCCTAAAATGAGAACCATTGTCATAATACTTAAGTGAATGTTGGATATTCTTTGCGATAGAACTATCAATATATTGGCTCGTGCTTTCCCTACTTGCAAATATTGAAGCATCATTGTAATTGATACCGCTCATACTCATTGTGCCACCATATTGTATATACTCTTCTATTCCTTTAATACCTAATACATTTTCAAATTCTCTATATGGAATAAAAGTTGTATGAAGCATAATACATCTATCATACAGTTGTTCACTTTTTGTGATGGCAAAACCTAAAGAATCAGTTCCAGAAAGCACAATTTTCATACCACAACTTGCATAAATATCCGAAAACAAAGCCGCACCATCAATAAAGTCTTCCATCAATGTTACTTCATCTATAAATATATATTTAAACCCATTTTTCTCTAATAATCTAAGGTCATCGTTTATTTTATATAAATCATCATTAGCAGAAACCTGTATAAAGGCTGCTTTTCTGATATCAGATTTTGACATACCCAAAAGTATTTGACGAATCAATGTAGTTTTACCCGTTCTTCTTAAACCATACAATATTAAAACTTTATCATGTATATCACTATAAACATAATCATTTAATTTTTGGAAACATTCTCTTTTTTTAAAGTTTTTAACAACTAAACTAAAATTTATTAGATCTTCACCAGTAATCACGTTGGTATTAAACACATTATTAGTGCTAGCTATCTTAACTTGTTTTTCCAATTCCTTTAAAGTTTTTTCCAATTGTTTACGTAATTCTATTTCTTCTCTCAATTTAGGAAGTTCTTCTTCGCTTACATACTTCTCATATCTTTTACCATTAATATAAATACGAAGATAATAATAATCTTTACCAGTTGTCTTGTTTCTCTTTCGAGCTAAATTACCAATTGGTAAATCACTAATCTGCCCCTGAATATTTGCTATTTCTCTTAATATATCCATATCATTACCTTCCTTTATACCCATTATACCCTATATAGAATTTATGGGGTATAAAGACAATAAGAAAAAAATCGCCAGCATAGCCAGCGACTTCATTCAATTATTCACATACATTATCTAGATGCAATACTCTAGATCTTATCTCATCAGTTCTACCTTGATTCCAATAATGAGAGCCTAGATAACCACAAGTACGTCTTGTTACCTGCATCTTGTTTTGATCACGGTTCTTACAATTTGGACACTCCCAGACTAACTTATGAGTCTTCTCATCCTCAACAACCATAATCTCGCCATCATAACCACAATTCATACAATAATCAGACTTGGTATTTAATTCACCATACATAGTATGATTATACATATATTTGATTACTTCTAAGATTGCCTCAATATTATTTTGAAGATTAGGTGTCTCAATATAAATTACATTACCACCTGGAGATAATTCTTGGAACTTACCATCAATATCCAACTTATCAAACGCATCAATATTTTGGAAAACAGGAGTATGACTTGAATTAGTCACATAATCTCTATCATGACCATCAAGTTTTACAAACACATCATCGCCAAACTTCTTCTTAGCCATCTTCGCAAATTTATAAGTAGTGGTCTCAAGAGGCGTACCATATACTGAATAATCAATATTCTCTTCCTTCTTCCACTTAGCACACTTATCATTCAAGAAATTCATGACACGCATACCGAAAGCCTCACCCTCTTTATCAGTAAGATTCAAGCCTGTCATATACTTAACGCACTCATATAAAGCTGCATAACCAAGTGAAGCAGTAGAATAACCACCATATACTAACTTTTCCAACTTCTCATGAGGTTGTAGTCTTGCCAAAGCACCATGTTGCCACAATATTGGAGCCACATCACTAGTAGCACTAGCTAATCTATTAATTCTAACCTTCAAACCTGTATGACATAATTCACATCTATCATCTAATAATTTCCAGAACTCACCCTCATTACGATTAGAACTTAAAGCCGCATCAAATAGATTCACTGTACATACACCCATATTGAATCTGCCCCAATACTTACCCTTATTTGGATCATAATTTAAGGCATTCGCAGGATTACCCTCAATTCTATCTGGTGTTAAGAAAGATCTACAACCCATAGGACCATAACAATCGCCAACACCAAACTTATTAATCTTAAGACTCTTCATCATCTTCTCAGAAACATAGTCTGGAACTAAACGCTTAGCAGAGCACTTAGCACTCAATTCTGTTAAATACCAATATCTAGAACCTTCGCTAATATTATCTTCTTCCAAGACATAAAGAAGCTTAGGGAAAGCTTGGGTAACATAAATACCCTTTTCATTCTTTAAACCTTGAATTCTTTGTTTCAAAAATTCCTCGATAATCATAGCTAATTCATCTTTATATTCATCTGTTTCATTTAGATACATAAATACTGAACAGAAAGGTGATTGACCATTTGTTGAAGACATTGAATTAATTTGATAATTGAAAGTTTGAACACCATCTTCAACTTCCTTCTTAATTTGCTTAGTCGCATAATCTAAGGCAGCAGGAATAGATGCATAAACATCACTATCCATTCTTGTATCTTCGTTAATCAACGCATTCAATTCTTGATCCAATACTTCCTTTACAAAGAACTTGTAATGTCTATAGAAACTAGATCTTACAAAAGGTGCTAAATGAGTTAAAGTAACTGTTAAGCCACCATAACTAGAAGCGCTAACCGCAGTCATGATTTGAGTCGCAATAGTACTTGCTGTAATAAAACGATGTGGCTTTTCAATCATTACACCATTTAAGACAGTACCATTTTGAAGCATATCCTCAAGATTGATAAGCTCACAATTATGTCTTGCGAAATCCGCTAGATAATCCATATCATGTTCATGGATGATACCCTCATCATGAGCCTTAACCACATCCTTTGGTAGTAAGAATCTTCTAGCGATATCAGTATTCACAATACCTGCAATATAGTCACGTTGTGTAGTAACAAGTCTTGCATTCTTGTTTGAATTCTCTTCATTCCAATACTCTGACTTACCATTAATCAATTCAAAAATAGATTCATCAGTTGTATTTGATTCTCTAATTAATTTATGACGATAACGATATTCGATAAATTGTTTAGCTAATTCGTAACAATCATATTTCATCATCGCTCTTTCAACAATATCATTAATCTCCTCTACAGAAACATTATGATTAGTTAAAAGCTCCTCAACCTCATTTTTAGTCGCCTCAAAGATTACTTCAATTTCTGCATCAGAAGCCTTCTTCTTAATATCATGATTAGCACTAGTGATAGCTACTCTTATCTTCTCAGGATCATAAGCTACCAAATTGCCCTTACGCTTTTTTATTTGATTCATAATTTGTTTCTCCTATGGTTTAGATTATAGTTGAATGTTCAACCATTACAATTATAATGACCGAAACAATAAAAGGATAGGCTAACTTATAAAATTGTAAACAAAATTATGAATAGGATTTTCATTAAATATAGTTTCATCATTTTAGGTGTTGACAACACATTTTTTAAAAAACTTCTTGACTATATACTTACTATATAGTTTAGTATTAGATATTGTTAAATCAGGAGAAAATATGAACTGTTTTGAAAATAAAATGAGCTACCCTCAATTTCTAAAATACCTAGTACCCTCAGTACTAACCATGATATTCTTATCATTCTACACTGCCATCGATGGTTTCTTTGTGTCCAAATACGTTAACTCAGATGCTCTAGCTGGCATCAACATCGTAATCCCAATAACTTGTATAATCTTTGGAACATCCGTCATGTTAGCAACAGGATCTGGAGCTATTATAGGTGAAAAACTTGGTCAAAAGAAACAACAAGAAGCCAACGAAATCTTCACCTTCATCAACATCGTACTATTGTTGTTATCTACACTATTCACTATCTTTGGTGTCGTATTTTTAAAACCCATTTGTATCTTCCTTGGAAGTAGTGAAAAACTATTAGTACACGTACTACCATATGCCCTAGTAATATTCTTAGGAAGCATACCAATGTCCTTTAAACTATTCTTTGAATATCTTGTAAGAACCGATGGAAGATCTGACATTGGCATGATCATGTCATCTATTGGTCTTGTCTTAAATGTGGTATTTGATTATATACTAGTTGCCATATTCAATTTAGGAACCATAGGTGCAGCTTTTGGCACCCTATCATCAATCTCAATAAGCATGCTTATAGGATTAGTATATTTCCTTAAATTTAGTAACATTAAATTCACTAAACCCAAGATAGATTGGAATGTTTTACTTAAATCATGCACAAACGGAAGTAGCGAAATGTTAACAGAACTATCAACTGGCATCACAACATTCTTATTCAATATTATAATTTTTAAATATTTCCAAGAAGATGGCGTGGCAGCTGTAACAATCATTATGAACATCTACTACTTCTTTATTTCCTTCTACATGGGAATCGCAGTAGGTGCAGCACCAATAGTTAGCTACAACGTAGGATCTAAAGACTATGACAAAATAAACGAAACAACTAGATATAGTTTCATGAGCATTATTATTACCGCAATAATAATCACCGCTATCTCATACATCTTTGGTAAAGACATCATTCATATCTTCGTAGAAAACGGACATGTATTTGACATAACATGGTATGGCCTAAAGATATTTAACCCAATATTCTTATTCATTGGCTTCAATGTCTTTATCTCAGGATACTTCACAGCCTTAGGTAACGGCCTATTATCAGCCATTGTATCAACGCTTAGATCATTAATACTTGTAGTCATCTACATCCTAGTATTACCTACATTCATGAGAGTTACTGGTGTTTGGTTAACAATGCCACTTGCAGAACTAACTACAATATTTGTATCTACTTATTTATATAAAAAGCATGGTAAATCATATATGATTACACCTAAACTACAAGGAGCTACTAATTGATAGCTCATTTAATTTAAGTATGCTCAAAAAATGAGCATACTCACAAAATTGCAACGTGCAAATTTTGCACATTCCTTTTATTATCAACGATATAACTATCAAAAAAAGCAAGACGCAATTTTTGCGTGTTGCTATTGGCGAATGATGTCAAAGCTTTAATCGTTAAGTACAATATGAG
>CAKUQM010000013.1 GCA_934675465.1 uncultured Erysipelotrichaceae bacterium
ACGAAATACAATCAGTTATTAACTAAAGGTGACATTATCCCTTAATCAAGAAGTGACAAAATCGCTTAACCGCGACAGAACACTTTGTTTATGAGTGTATACGTATACTTGGTGCTAAAATTGTAATATGCAAATAAGAATAGAACCATATACAAAAGAAAGAATTGGTGATGTATTAGCTTTTGAACATGAACTTAGAAGGCAAGAAGATTTTTGGGGTTGGGAAATTGATAAGGCTTATAAAGAATCTGTTTTTCAAAGCTTTAGTAATCCACTTTTTCAAGCAAGTGTTAGTTATCTGGCTTATGTTGATAATAAGGTTGTTGGTCGCATAGATTCTAGCTTAATTCCAAGTCACTTTGATGGTTCTATAAAAGCATATCTGGATTGGATTTGTGTTTTAAAGAGTTATCGCCATAATGGTGTAGCGCAAGCCCTAATGGAACATCTTAGACAGGTTCTAAAGGAACAATATAATGTGAGTGTGTTGATTGGTCTTATTGCGAGTAATAAGGATGCACAAAGCTTTTATCGTAGTTTGCCAAATTCATTAATTAGGGATGAAGGAATCTGGATTGATTTGTAGATATTCTTTATTATGAAAATGGAAATTAGAGAAGTTAAATTGAATGATATCAATGATGAGCTAGCAGAAATGGTGGCTTTGTTTAGAGCGGAACTACGTTCATATAAAGGAATAACATCAACACCTAATATCGAAGCTGGTAAAGAAGAAATGGAAGAATATCTATTAGCTAATTTTCCAGTGTTTGTAGCTTTAGTAGATGAGAATTTTGCAGGATATATGGTTTGTCGTATCCAAGACGATGTTGTTTGGGTAGAGTCTATTTATGTTAAAGAAAAATATCGACGCTTAGGTGTTGCGACTGCTTTGCATGATAAAGCAGAAAAGTTAGCTGAATCATATGGTAATGAGACGGTCTATAATTATGTTCATCCTAATAATCATCGTATGATTGAGTTTTTAAGGAAGCGTGGATATACAGTTTTAAATCTAATTGAGATTAGAAAGCCTTATAAAGGTGAAAGGCTAACTCAGACAATTGTTGTTGGTGAGCATAAATTCGATTATTAAAAGCAATGTTCATATTTGCCAAATTTCTGATTTTTTGGTAATTATGAACATATTATATGTAACTGACATATGATTGTTTTAATAAAAACTTGAAGAAATGCACATTTTTACGTTTTAAAATATTGAAGAAATGCATATTTTACATAATTGTGTTGATTAGTAATTCTATATATAACTGAAAATAATGTAAAATATTAGCGTATTAATTGATTAAAAATATTAGGGAGGGTTTTCAATGAACGTTACTGAAATCAGACGTCCGGTTGATATGGAGAGAATTACAACACCGGAATTGGCACAAAAATTTATCGATGAACAAATCGCTTTAATCAAAGAACAGGTTGGTGATAAGAAGGTTCTTTTAGCTTTATCTGGTGGTGTTGATTCTTCTGTTGTTGCTGCACTTTTAATTAAGGCTATTGGTCAACAATTAGTTTGTGTTCATGTTAATCATGGTTTATTACGTAAGGGTGAGCCTGAGCAGGTTGTTGAGGTGTTTCGTAATCAAATGAACGCTAATCTTATTTATGTGGATGCTACTGATCGTTTCCTTGAAAAGTTAACGGGTGTTGCTGATCCTGAGACTAAGAGAAAGATAATTGGTGGAGAGTTTATTGAAGTGTTTGCTGAAGAGGCAAGAAAGCTTCAAGGTATTGAGTTCTTGGCTCAAGGTACAATTTGGCCAGATATTCTTGAATCTGAAGATGGTATTAAGGCACATCATAATGCTGGTGGTCTTCCTGAAGATATGGAATTTGAATTGGTTGAGCCAGTTAGAATTTTATTTAAGGATGAAGTTCGTGTAGTAGGTGAAACATTAGGTTTACCTCATGATATGGTTTATCGTCAACCATTCCCAGGCCCAGGTCTTGGTGTAAGATGCCCTGGTGCTATTACACGTGATCGTTTAGAGGCTGTTCGTGAGTCTGATGCGATTCTTCGTGAAGAGTTCGCTAAGAATGGTTTAGAAGAAAAAGTATGGCAATTCTTTACAGTAGTTCCTGAATTTAGATCTACTGGTATTAAAGATGGTAAGCGTGCATTTGAATGGTGCTGTATTGTTCGTGCAGTATGTTCAATTGATGTTATGACTGCTACTGTTGCTGAAATTCCTCATGATGTAATGGTTCATATTACTGATCGTATTACTCATGAAGTTGCGGGCATTAATCGTGTATTGTTTGACTATACACCTAAGCCTACAGGTACTGTTGAATTTGAATAAATAATAAAAAAGCCGAGAGGCTTTTTTATTATTGAATTAACTTAAGAAGATCGATTGGTTTATCAAAGATATACTTAGAATTTATGGGGAATGTGGATACACTTCCCCATTTTGCATATCCAAAGTCAATTTTGGCGTTATTGGCTGCTTCTTGATCGGATGATGAATCCCCAATATAGATTACTTTGTTTGAAGATAGTTGCAGTTTTTCTAAACATTTTAATAGTGGTTCAGGTTCTGGCTTATGTTTGGTTGTATCTTCTGCTAAAATGGCAGCGTCCATGTATTTATCGATTCCTTTTGAGCAAATATCTATTTCATATTGTTTATGTCTTTTGGCTGAAACAATGGCTTGTTTAATATTGTTTCTTTTGAATGTTTCAAAAACTTCCATGAAGCCATCATAAAGGATTGCACCTTCTTTATATTCGTTAACATATTTTACCCATCTTGCATAAGTGTTAACGGGATCTTTGATGTTTAGCTCTTCCATTACTTTCATTCCAGGATAAGAATAAAATTTAAGCACTTGATCAAAAGTCCATCTTTCGCCAGTTTCTTCTTCAATAATTCTTAATAATGGATACATATTCATATCTAAAGTATTTAGAATTGTTCCATCAACATCATAAATGATTGCTTTGTATTTGTTCATATTTTAATTTTACATTAAGGTTGCTATTATTTAATTATATATTCATGGCGAAAACCCATAGGAGCAGCCAGACTGAGAATTAAGGAATTATAAAGGTGTATGAATACGATTAATATTGGATTATTAGGATCAGGCAAGATTGCGAAAAGAGTGGCTAGGGGGATTGTGTTGGCGGATAATGCTAATTTATATGCTGTAGGTTCTAGGGATATAAATAAGGCAAGAGAGTTCGCGAAGGAATATAATGCTTTGGCATATGAGAATGAAGATCTTTTAAAAGATGATAATGTTGATGCGGTATATATTGCAATACCTAATGCGTATCACTTCAAGTGGGTTATGAAGGCTTTAAATGCTGGTAAGCATGTAATTTGTGAAAAGCCTATGTTTATTAATAAATATGATTGTGAAGAAGCTTTTAAGTTGGCTAAAGAAAAGAATCTTATGTTGATGGAGGCAATGAAGTCTGATTTTCTTCCTTTAACTTTAAAGATTAAGGAACTTCTTAAAAGTGGTGAATATGGGAAATTATTATATATTGATGGCAAGTATTCGTCGGTTACTTCAGGTGAACCAGGTTCTTGGGTTTTTGATGCAAAGACTGCAGGTGGTTTAAGAGATGTGGGTATTTATCCAATTAGCTATTGTAATTTTATTGCCGATTCTAAGATCAAGAATACGATAACTATTTGTAAAGAAGCTGATGATGGCTTGGATTTATTAGGCCAAACAACTATTCTTTATGATAATGGCGTTTTAGCTACTTGCACTTCAGGCTTAGAGCTTAAGACTGTTAATAAGATTTTTATTTATACAGACAAGGGTTATTTTGAGATAGAGGACTTTTGGAAGGCTGGTAGTGGAAAGTTTGTCACAAAAGATAATATTGAAGAAATTAAATGTGAAATGTTTAATGATTTTATGTATGAGATAAAACATTTCTGTGATTGTGTTGAAAAAGGTTTAACGGAAAGTCCTATAGCTTCTAAAGAGGCTACTATGGAGATTTTGAAAGTATTTGATGGGAGAAGATAAAAGAGCATCGTTAGATGCCCTTTGTAATATTCCGATATCCATCTCTATTAGAACCTTTTCTTACGATTATATTCTTATCACGAAGATTAGCTATATGTCTTTGTACGGTTCTAAACGGAATGCCTGTGTTGATGCTGATTTGTTTGGTGGTGATTTTTGGATTTTGTCTTATTTGACTAAACACAATACTTTCTTTATCACCAAAATCAGCAAGATATTGGCTTTCAATTATATCTTTACTTATATCATTAATTACGCCATAATTACGCCATTTCTACGCCATAATTACGCCACATCTTAATGCTGCTATAACTTATGGAATATGGGTGAAGGTACAATATTCACAAAAACCTATTTTTGAGTTCTTCTTTTCTTTTATAATTAGTACAAATGGAATGTGGTGTGCGTTATAAGATTGCGATATGTGATGATTTAGAAAGTGATCGTGATTATCTTAAAGATTTATTAAATAAGTGGGCTAATGATTATAGTCATCTTTTAAGTATTGATTCTTTTTCTTCAGCTGAAAGTTTCTTGTTTCATTATGAAGAAGCCAAGGATTATGACATACTTTTGTTAGATATCGAAATGGGTTTAATGGATGGCGTCAGCATGGCAAAAAAGATCCGCCAGGATAATGATACAGTTCAAATTATTTTTATAACTGGTTATTCTGATTATATAGCTGAAGGATATGAAGTGAATGCGCTACATTATTTGATGAAACCAGTTAAGGAAGAAAAGCTTTTTTCAGTCTTGGAACGTGCTATAGAAAAGATTAGTAAGAATGATGTTGTTTTGAATATGGAAACAGCTAATGGAATGGTGAGAGTTCCTATATATCAAATAAGATTTTCTGAGGTGTTTGGCAATTATGTAACGATACATGCTAATGATGAAGTGGTTGTTAAGATGACTTTAAATGAGGTTGAAAAATTACTTGATGAGCGTTTTTATCGAGTAGGACGTTCTGTGATTGTTAATTTAAATGAAGTGAGTAGGGTTACTAAAACAGAAATCAAATTATTGGATGGTACTTCTATTCATCTTCCTAGAGGTGCATATGATGGTGTTAATCGTGCCATTATTAGTATGAGGTAGTTTATGGGTTTGTTTTCTAAAAAGATAGATAAAGAAATAGCCTTGTATCAAAGCGAATTAATCGAAACACATTATCGTGAAGTAGATAATATGTATCGTCAGATTAGGGGTTGGCGTCATGATTATCGTAATCATATCCAGACAATGAAGGCTTATGCTGCTAAGGGTGATCTTGAGGCTATTAAGAATTATCTTGATTTGTTGGATGAGGATTTAACTACTGTTGATACAGTTATTAAGACTGGTAATCCAATGACTGATGCGATATTGAATTCAAAGATTTCTTTGGCAAAGTCAAAGGATATTGAGGTGATTGCTGATGCACATATTCCAGTTAAATTAAAGACTTCGGAGATTGATTTGTGTTCTATTATTGGCAATCTTTTTGATAACGCGATAGAGGCGAGTGTTAAGCTTGAAAAGGATCAAAGACAGATACGTATTTATATGGATATGAAAAATACGCAACTTTATATTTCTTTTACTAATTTTACCGCTGGTAAGAAGATGGTAAAAAGTGGAATGCTTTTTAAGACTAGCAAGGGTGAGGGCCATGGTTTTGGTTTAGTTAGAATAGATGCCATAATCAAAAGGCTTGATGGTTATATAAGTCGTAATAGTGAAGATGGTGCTTTTACTACTGAGATTTTGATTCCACAGATATAAACGTTTCATCACCTAATTTTGACAATTCGTCCCCACTATATTTATGAGGATGTTTTTTATGAAATGATATATGCGTGGAGGAAAAATGAATGTCTTTTAGAAATATTAAGTGGATGATAGATATTGCCTATAAGAATTGTAAAAGAGTTTTGTTGTTTTGTGTTTTAACAGCAACCCTAGAAGTCTTGTTGAATTTAACACAATTATATATTGCGCCAGGAATTATTAAGTGTGTTGAACAGAAGGTTTCAATAAAGGTACTACCAATGACAATACTTGCATATACATTGGCTTTATTTTTCATTAATGGTTTTAAAAAGTATATTGAAGAGAATACGTTGTTTTCAAGAATTGAGGTTAGAACTAAAAATATCGCTATGGTGAGTAAGAAGTGTAATACGACTTCTTATCCAAATACTTTAGATGCTAATTTTATTAGATTAAGGGATGCTGCTTATTTTGCCTGTGAGGGAAATAGTGAGGCAACGGAGCATATTTGGCAAACACTGACAATGCTTCTTAAAAATATTGGTGGCTTAATTGCTTATCTGTTTATTCTTTCATCATTTGATCCTTTTTTATTATTGATAATTATCTTGACTTGTTTTATTTCTTTCTTTGTTTCTAGATATGCCAACAATTGGCATTATGCGAATAAGATTGAGGGTGAGAAGTATTATCATAAGAAAAGATATATTCGTGATAAGGCAGAATCAATAAAGTTGGCTAAGGATGTTCGTATTTTTAACTTGAAGGATTGGCTTAATGAATTGTTAGATCTTGTGCATAATCAATATCTAGCTTTTCGTTTAAAGGGTGAGAAAGTTGATTTACTTGCTGATATTATTGAAGTTGTTTTGACAGTTATTAGAAATGGCATTGCCTACATTTATCTTATTAATATGACGCTTAATGATGGTTTGAGCGTATCTTCTTTTATTCTTTATTTTGTGGCAATCAGTACTTTAACTAATTGGGTTATGGGCGTTTTAAAGGAAATGTCTACACTTCATAAGGAATGCTTAGATATTTCATCATTGCGTGAGTTTCTAGATTATCCAGAACCATTTAAGTTTGATGATGGTAAAGACATTCCTCTAGCTTCAAATTATGAAATAAGATTAGAGAATGTATCGTTTCATTATCCAGAATGTGATAAAGATATAATTCATAATTTGAATTTAACTATTCATCCAAGAGAAAAACTAGCGATTGTTGGTTTAAATGGTGCTGGTAAAACAACGCTTGTGAAGCTTATTTGTGGTTTGTTGTCACCAAGTGAAGGAAGAGTTTTGTTGAATGGTGATGATATTAGTGATTTTAATCGAAATAAATATTATGAATTGTTTAGTGCAGTTTTTCAGGATTTTTCAATATTAGATGTAACTATTGCCGAAGAAATAGCGCAGTGTAAAGATAATATTGATTATCAAAGAATTAAAGAGTGTATTGATTATGCAGGTTTGAGTGATACTATTGATAAATTGCCTAAAGGGTTAAATACACATATTGGGCGTGAGGTTTATTTGGATGGCGTTCTTTTATCAGGTGGTCAGATGCAACGTTTAATGTTGGCTAGGGCCTTATATAAGAATGGACCAATTCTCTTGTTAGATGAGCCAACAGCTGCCTTAGATCCGTTAGCTGAGAGTGAGATTTATCAAAAATATAGTGATATGGCTAATAATAAGACATCGCTATTTATTTCTCATCGTTTGGCTTCAACAAGGTTCTGTGATCGCATTATTTTGATTAAAGATGGTGGCATTAAGGAAGAAGGAAGTCATGAGGATTTATTAAAGCTTAATGGTGAGTATGCGAAGTTGTTTGAAGTTCAAAGTCGTTATTATAAACAGGGGAAGGAGATATAGTGATGGATATTAAACATGCTACAGTTATGCATTTTAGGGCTTTTAAAAAGCTTAATGAAGTTTCGCCTAATTTCTTTTTTGTTTCAACTTTAAACAGTATTTTTGTGGCTATAACACCTTATGTTACGGTTTATTTCTCATCGCAAATATTAAAAGAGATAGCTACTTTAAGACGTGTAGATGTTCTTTATAGATGGGTTATTGTAAGTACTATTTCTATAGCATTTATTTCGATTGTTGGTGCTTTTCTAAAGAGAAGGTCTCAAATTTTGTTTGATGATTTATATGGCCGTAAAGAGATTATTTTTATTCGCAAGATGTTTTCTTTGGATTTTAGTGAGTTAGATAAGCAAGAAAATAATGATTTAAGAGCACAGATTCAACAAAATGAACAGTGGGCTGGTTGGGGTCTTATGAAGGCAGTGGAAATATATGAAAAGTTGTTGACTGCATTGATTGGCTTGTTAAGTGGTAGTATTTTGACTTTTAGTCTTTTTACTTCTTTTGTGCCAAAAACAGCTGGTAAGTTGGCAATTATAAATAATCCATTATTTATCTTTTTGATGGTTATTATGGTGCTTAGTATTAGTGTGTTTGCGGGTCGTTTAACTGCTAAGTCATTAAGTTATTGGAATAATTTTGCGGATGATGCTACTTTTGGGAATCGTTTGTATGGGCATTTTGGTTTTATTGGTACTAGAAAAGAATCTTATGTTGATGTTCGTATGAATGGCCAAGAGAGGTTGATATCAGCTTATTGGGGTAGTGATCATACTTTTGGTGTTAATGGAAAGATTGCTAAGTGTGCTGCTAAAGAAATGGGAATATACGCAAGTTTGGGTGTGTGTATTACTACTGTGATTACTGGTGCTATTTATTTGTTTACTTGTTTAAAGGCTTGGGGTGGTGCAATTGATGTTGGTAGTATTATGCAATATGTTGGTGCTAGTAGTGCTATGGTTATCAATGTTTTTTCGCTTACCGCTTTGGTTGGTGAAGTAAATACTAATACTTCTTTTCTTGATAAAACGTTTGAGTTTTTGGATATTCCAAACGCAATGTATCAGGGTAGTCTTACTACTGAAAAAAGAAGTGATCGTAAATATGATGTGGAGTTTAGAGATGTTTCGTTTAAGTATCCAGGTAGTGATGTTTGGGCTTTGCGTCATGTGAATATGAAGTTTAAAGTGGGTAATAGACTAGCGATAGTTGGTGAAAATGGCAGTGGTAAGACAACGTTTATTAAATTGTTGTGTCGTTTGTATGATCCTCAAGAGGGTGAGATTCTATTAAATGGTATTGATATTCGTAAGTATCGTTATGATGACTATATTAATATTTTCTCGGTTGTTTTCCAGGACTTTCAATTGTTGTCGGCTCCTTTAGCTTATAATGTGGCAGGTTCTATGCGTTATGATAAGGATAGAGTTTATAGGGCTTTAGTGGATGCTGGTTTTAAGGAAAGACTAGATAGCATGAAAGATGGTTTGGATACCATTATCTTTAAGGATTTTGATGAGGGAGGCGTTGATGTGTCTGGTGGTGAGGCACAGAAAATAGCTATCGCAAGAGCTTTGTATAAGGATGCACCTTTCATTATTCTTGATGAGCCTACAGCTGCCCTAGATCCAATTGCTGAAGCAGAAATTTATAGTAAGTTTGATGAAATAGTTGGGGATAAGACTGCTGTCTATATTTCGCATCGGCTTTCTTCTTGTAAGTTCTGTGATGAGATTGTTGTCTTTGAGGGTGGCAATATTGTAGAGCAAGGAAGTCACGAGGATTTGTTGAAGAATAAAGAGGGCAAGTACTCTAAGCTGTGGCATGCTCAGGCTCAATATTATGTTTAATTAATAGATAATACGGGAGTTCGTTTTATAACACGAGCTCCCGTTTTCTATAGATTCATGTAGGAATTTTAACATTTCACGGCAATAAAGAAGTGGAAGGAAAAATTGATATGAATTTTGGAAAAGAATACGAAACGATAGAATTCAAGAAATCAACGGGAGAATTAAAAGAAGCGATGATTTCGATATCTGCTATGTTAAATAAGCATGGCTTTGGTGTGTTGTATTTTGGTGTAAAACCAAATGGTGATGTGATAGGGCAAGAAGTATCTGATTCATCTTTGAGAGATGTTTCTAGAGCTGTGTATGAAACAATTAAGCCTCAAATATATCCAGTGATAGATGAGGTTGTAATCGATAATAAACATCTAATTAAGATAGAATTTAGTGGATCTAAGGTTCCTTATTCTGCGATGGGTAGGTATTATTTAAGAACAGCAGATGAAGATCGAGAAGTTAGTCCAGAAGAACTGAAAGAGTTTTTCTTGGTTGATAAGTATAGAGGAACTTGGGAAAAGGAAAAGTCCTTGGCAACAACTAATCAAGTTGATAAGAAATCGGTGCAATCTTTTTGGCGTCATGCCATTTCTATTGGCAGGATTCCCAAAGGTAAATATTCCTCTTTGGTTGTTTTAAAAAAGTTTGGTTTAATTGATGAAGATAATTTAACTAATGCAGGAGAGATATTGTTTGGTAATACAAGGCCAGTAACTTTAAAAATGGGTATTTTCGCGACTGATGAGAAGTTGAATATATTAGATATGCAAATGATTGAGGACAATATTTATAATCTTGTAGGAATTGCGGAAGAATATATCTTTAAAAATATGAGGTGGAGAGCACATATTTCTAAAGGAGAAAGAGAAGAAATTCCAGAGATTCCTTTGGCAGTAATAAGAGAAGTGCTTGCGAATAGTTTTGCCCATGCAATGTATAATGGTAGAACTAATCATGAGATTTGTATTTATCCAAACAAGATAACGATATATAGCCCTGGAGAATATGCAAGTAAGTATACACCAGAAGAATATATAGAAGGCAACGCGGAATCAGAAATAAGAAATTATACTATTTCTAAAATTTTATATTTAAATGGCACGATAGAACAATTTGGTAGTGGTTTTAAGCGTATCTATAACTTATGTAAAAGAGCAGGAATAGAGTGTTCTTATGAGAATGCTAAGAATGGCTTTAGATTCATTATTCACAGGCCTACGTTAAAAGGCAGTGACAATGAGAATGCCCCTACAAACATCTCTACTACTTCAAAAAATGTCACTTCTAATGTCACTTATGAACCTAAAAATGTCACTTATCAAGATGAAAATGTCACTTATGAGGAAGATAATGTCACTTATGAACCTAAAAATGTCACTTCTAATGTCACTTCTAATACTGAAAATGTCACTTCTTATGACAATTTAAGTAAAAACGAGATGGAGGTACTGATGATTTTGATGGAACAAGAGCGACTAAGCCGAGAGGAAATTGCTGAAAGAATGTTAAAAACTGTTCGTACGGTTCAAAGATTATTAAATTCTCTAAGAGAGAAAGGTTATATTCAAAGGATTGGTGCTAAGCGCTTTTATACCTGGGAGGTTGTTAAAAATGTCCGAAACAATAAATAATATGCAGTATTTTAAATAATCGGCTATAATAATTAGTCGGTAGTAACACTACCGCTAAAGGAGGTATTCGATGGTTAAGGTAAAAGAATTTATTTTAAAGATATGGAATATAATTAAAAACTTTTTTATAAGTTTACATAAAAAGATACAAAGCACTTTCTTGTTTAGAGTTATATTAAAGGAACAAGAATCGAAACACCAATTAAGTAATGGAGCTGCATTGGTTTTACAATTAGTTCTATCTTTTGTAGTAGAATTTATCATTGAGGCTTTCTCAAGACACAGTATGGCTAGTGCTTTTGAATTCTTAAGTACATCTACTCAAGTATTCTTCTACAATTCAATGATGATTTTCATTTGGAGTTTGGCTGCTTTCTTATTTAGAAAGAGAAGACTTGTAAGATTTGTTATTTTCGCTACATGGTTAATATTGGGTGCTTCTAATGGTATTATTCTTTCTAATAGAGTTACACCTTTAACAGGACCAGATATTAATAATGTTACTGAGGCTTTGGGTGTTGTTAAGAAGTACTTTAATGATAAACAAATCATCATAGGTATTGCGGTAGTTATTATCTTGTTGTTGTTTATTTTTATCTTTATCTTTAGATGTCCTAGATATAAGGGTAAGATGAGATATTATATTACAATTCCTGGTATCTTATTAGCTGTTTTTGGTTTTAGTAAATATACTGATTATTGTTTAAATCATCAAATCTTGTCATCATATTTCTCTAATATTGCCTTTGCATATCAGGATTATGGTTTCCCTTATTGTTTTACAGTAACTTTAACGGATACAGGTGTTGATGAGCCAAATAACTATTCACAATTAACTATTCATTCTATTGTGAATAAGGCTACTGATAAGGTAGGCAAGTCTACTTTGGATTTGAATAAGAAGCCTAATATTATTTTTGTACAATTAGAGTCTTTCTTTGATCCTAGTAGAGTAAATTATTTTGAAACTAGTGAAGATCCAATTCCTAATTGGCATGCTTTGTGTGAAAAGTATACAAATGGTTTCTTAACAGTTCCAACCGTTGGTGCTGGTACTGTTAATACTGAGTTTGAAATTTTAACAGGACTTTCAATGAGATTCTTTGGTGCTGGTGAATATCCATATAAGGGTGTTTTACAGGATACAGTGTGTGAATCTTCAGCTTATGTGTTGAAGGATTTGGGCTATGAATGTTTTGGCTTGCATAATAATGAGGCTAATTTCTATTCTAGAAAGAAAGTATATAAGAATCTTGGTTTTGATAAGTTTATTTCTGGTGAATATATGCTTAATCAAAATGATGTTAATGAAAATGGTTGGAATAGAGATAGAAACTTAATTCAGCCTATTCTAAATTGTTTGGATTCAACAGAAGGGACTGATTATATCTTTACTGTTTCAGTACAACCTCATGGTGCTTATCCAACTGAACAAACTTATGAAGATCCTTTGATTGAGGTAACAGGCGATAATTTGGCTGATGAGAGAAAGTATGCTTGGGAATATTATGTAAACCAATTATATGAAGAAGATCAGTTTATTATGGATTTGATTAATGCGGTTAACGCAAGAAAAGAAAGATCTATTATTGTCTTCTATGGTGATCATCAACCTACAATGAAGTTAACTGATGATGAGTTAACTGATGGTACTATTTATGATACTTGCTATTTAATTTGGGATAATATGAAGCTTCCTAAGGAAGATGAAACTTTACATTCTTATCAATTGTTTGCGAAGGTAATGGATAAGATTGGTTTGCATGAGGGCAGTGTGTTTAAGTTTCAACAAAGTAACTTTGATAATTCAAATCCTGAGTTCTTATTGCAACTTCAAACACTTCAATATGATTTGTTGTATGGCGATGATTATTTGAGTGATTATAGAAAGTGTGTTCCAAATGAATTCTATATGCTTGGTTTATATGAACCGGTAATTGAAGAGGTGGAATTTGTTTCTGATGAGATTGCGATTGTGAAGGGTCAAAACTTTACTCAATCTTCTAGGGTTTATGTAGATGGTGTTAAGGCTGATACAGTGTTCTTGAATGAGAATCAATTGTTTGTGATTAGAGCTGAATATAATGAGCATTCTGTTTTGAGAATTGGTACAAGATCTAATTCAAGTACTCATAAGAACTTGTCTTATGGACCGTTCTATTATTTAGATCCAACCGATGATCCTATGACTCAGCTTCCTGAGGGGTGTGAGGATTTAGAGCATTGTGATCTAATTGAATACAATGAAGATGGTAGTTATAAATTTACCGTGTGTGATGAAGAGGGCAATAATTGTCAACTTAAACAATGGGGCAATGATGGAAAGTGTACAGTCATAGAAGAAGAAATAACTGAAGAATAAAATAGATACTTCTGGAGAAATCCGGAAGTATTTTAATTTACAATGTATGTGAGGTTTTATTTATGGAAAAAATTATAGAAGTATGTTGTGGAAGTTATGATGATGCCTTAGCTAGTTATAGGGGTGGTGCTAAAAGAATTGAATTAAATAGTGCTTTGTATTTAGGGGGTTTGACTCCTTCTTTAGCTTCTTTAATATTGACTAAGAAGAATACTGATTTAAAGGTTATTACAATGGTAAGGCCTAGAGCAGCAGGTTTTTGTTATACAAATGAAGAGTTTGAGACGATGAAGCTTGATGTGACTTTGATGTTAGAGAATGGTGCTGATGGCATAGCCTTTGGTTGTTTAACAAAAGATAGTGAGATTGATGTTAAACAAACTAAGGAAATTGTTGATATTATTAAGTCTTTTAATAAAGAAGTTGTTTTCCATCGTGCTTTTGATTGTGTAAGGGATGTAGATAAAGCCATGAATATATTGATTGAATTGGGTGTTGATCGTGTATTGACTAGTGGTTTGATGCCTAAGGCAATGGATGGTATTGAGATGATTAAGTACTTACAGGATAAGTATGGAGATAGAATAGAGATTCTTGCAGGTAGTGGTATGAATGCTTCTAATGCGAAAGAGATGATGGAAAAAACTGGTATTAGTCAGGTTCATTCTTCTTGTAAGGGTTATAGAAGTGATCCAACAACAAGTGGTAAGTTTGTGAATTATTGTTTTGCGAGTGAGCCTCATCAAAATGATTATGATGTGGTTGATGAAGAGTTAGTAAGAAAGATTGTTAATAGTATATGAATTTAAAAGAGCTTAATAGTCATAAAACGTTTAGAAATTTAGTTACTTTTGTGGCGGTTGTAGTGGCTGCGTTTATGCAAGCGTCAATTATTCAAATTTTTATGAGACCATTAAATTTGTTGAGTTCAGGTTTTACTGGCGTTGCGATTTTGATTGAGAAGATTACGAGTACTTTCTTTGGCTTTACTTTTTCTACATCGCTTGGTATGTTGGTTTTAAATATTCCAGTTGCGATATTTTGTAGCAAGAGCATCAGCAAGCGTTTCACTTTCTTCTCGTTATTAGAAGTAGTTTTAGCTTCCTTCTTTCTTAAAGTATTACGCTTTGGTATGGTCTTTGATGATAAGTTGTTGAATATTATCTTTGGTGGTGCCTTGTATGGAATTATGACAACGATAGCTCTTAAGGCTAATGCGTCTACTGGTGGTACTGATTTTATTGCGTTGTATGTAAGTAATAAGAAGAATAAATCAATTTTTAATTATGTGTTTGTGTTTAATGCGACTATGCTTGTTATCTTTGGCACTATGTTTGGTTGGGAGAATGCTGGTTATTCAATCTTGTTTCAATTCATTTCGACAAAGACAATAGAGACTTTCTATCATCGTTATGCTCGTGTTACTTTGCAGATTACTACTTCTCATCCTGATGAAGTAATTAAGTGTTTAATGGATAATTATCGTCATGGTTTGAGTAGAGTAGATGGTGTTGGTGGTTATTCTGGTAGAAATATTTCTTTACTTCATACGGTGGTAAGTGGTTATGAAGTTGATGAGATGGTTAATTTGATGAGGCAAAAGGATCCTCATGTTATTGTGAATGTGTTGAAGACTGAAGATTTCTATGGTGGTTTCTATTTGAAGCCTATCGAGTAATTTAAAAGACAGTTCATTCAAAACTGTCTCCAACATTTTTCTTTTAAGAATATTTTAATAGATTCTTCATCTTTTCCTTCATAGTAAGCTATTAGAAGTCTCTTGAATTCGCTTACGATGTTTTCAGGGACAACTAATAGTCCAAGTCCTTTTGAAATCATGAAGTGGTTCGCAAAGATGATGGCTGCTCTTTTGTTGCCATCGATAAAGATTTGGGTTTTCATAGAGTATAGTGTTAGTTCTATAGCTTTGTCAATGTCTTCTATGTCTGAATGGATAATGTTGTCTATATCTTTTTTTACACTTAATTCTAGTGGGATTGGTGGTATATAGGTAGAACCACCAATGCTTACAGGAACATTACGAATTGAGCCTCCATTTTGGTAGAAACCTTCGTTTACTAGTCTTGCGATATTACTTAGTAAGTAATAGTTGGATGGTGATGCAACAACATCATGATCAACTATAAATTCCCAAGCATGTTTAAGGTTTAAGATCTTTAAGACATCACTTGCCTTAACACCGTTGACAATGCCGTTTTCTAGTATTGTTTCAGTTTGTGGGAATGTGGTAGAAACACCTTCTAGTACAGCTTGGTCATATATTAGGGTTTTAACATTAGCACGCGCAAAATCGATGTTAAGTTGTACTCTTGGTGTTAGTTCTATTTCACTGTATCCAAGTTTAGCTAATTCTTTTTCTATTTGTCTTAATCTTCTCTTTAGGGTACGTATTTCTAAAGATTGATTAACTGCCACGGCATATAATTCATCACTATATTTATCAATGTAGTTAGACTTATGTTTGCCACCTTCCATTTTTCTTACATAAATATATTTTTCATTATTTAATGTTTTTACTTCAATACTCCCATCAAAATTAGACACTTTGATTCTTGATTGAATGTCAGCTTTTTCGTTTAGTAGTGTTTGTATATTGTCTTTTTCGCTCATAAGTATCTCCTTTTAGGGTAAATTATTACTCTAATATTAGCACATATTTACCCTAAAACAATAATTTAGGGTAAAATTCTATAAAAATCATATATTAATTTACCCTAAAAAGCACCTTCATACAATAACGATAAAGGTGCTTATGAAACTAGTATGTTTCTAAGTTGAAGGTGAATGTTGTTTTTCGTCCTTCTCTTTTTCTTACTATTAGTTCTTTTTCTTCTAAGATTGCTAAACGTTTAGATACTGTTGATTTTGATAATTTAGTAACATCTACTAATGTAGCCAAGTCAATGTCTTTTAGATAGAATAATGTGTAATCTATGATTATGTTTAAGATTGATTTATCTGATTTATCTAGGTCAATTTCTAATACTTTATTATGATAATAATTGTATCTATCGATTTTATCTGTTAAATCATCTAAATATTCTTCTAGTCCATCTTTAAAGATATCTAAGAATAGCAATACAAAGTAAGTTATGTCTCCAAGGTTTCTAGTGTCGTTAGTAATCTTGAATGCTTCGTAATAATCTTTTTGTCTGTTTTTACAGGCGATAGATAATCTTAAGGCAACAATAGGATCTAGTGTTTGAGATAGATAGTAGCTAGATATGTAACGAGATATACGTCCATTGCCATCATAGAAAGGGTGAATGTATCCAAGGAAATAATGGAAGATGGCTACTCTTAGGATACAAGGTAATTTATTGTCATTAAGAATTTTTAGGGCTGAGTCTACAGCTTCAATTACTTTACTTTCAGGATAAATTCCTTTATGAATTGTTTTTGTTGAAGAAACAATATTTACTATGTCTCTTCTAAAGATTAGACCGTCTGGAATGTTATTTGGATCATTCTTCTCGATGTCTTGGATTAGGATATCGTTATAGACTTCTCTTAATTTAGAAGAATCGGTAATTGGAACAAATTCTTTTGATTTTAATAAGATGTCTCTATATTTATTAACTAGACCATATAGTCTTTTGTATTCTTTAGGTTTCTTTGTTTCTAGAAGCTCAGTAATTTCTTTTCTAGTACTAGCAATACCTTCTATTTCATTGGTAATCATTATTTCTCTAGTAAGAGAATGATACAGTTCCCATGCGTCAATTAAATCGGTGGAAGCTTCAAATCTTTTTTTGATAATTCTTGTGTTTAATATTTGTATTTGTTCTAGCAATGATAGTAATTCGCTATTTAAGTATAGAAAAGATGATTTTTCATTAACTTCTATTGGAAAATGAATTGTATTAGGTGCATTAAAACGTTTATTATATAGTTCTTTTTCGTTAATATCATTTATAAAACCAGCTTTGTATAGTGATAAATATTCCATTGAATTACTCCTTACACTGTATATTTTACACTATTGCGAGTAAAATCGTACTAAATTTACTCGCTAACTGTCATTTTATGGCTAATTGCGAGTAAAAATAGCCTATTTTTACTTCATAAAAGGTATTTTTGCTATGATTGCGAGTAAAAAAATGAGTAAATTAACGTCTAATTAAGGATAATAGTTGATGAATTGCTTAAATCGTTGAATATTTGCCTTCTTTCATCATATTTTTATTATTATTTCATTTCGCATTTTTGAATTAATTTCATTTTTGCGAAATGATATAACCATTGTGAGGATATGAGTTATGAAACTTATAAAAGGAAGCTACCATTTAAACAAGGTTCAATTAGTTAAGGATATTCGTATTATTAAAGTTATTGCAGGATTAAGAAGGTCAGGAAAATCTATATTATTAGATGTTTATACTTCTTTATTAAAGTTATTATTTTGAGTAAAATATTATTACTAATAGGAGCTATTTGTATGACTGAAAACAATCAAAAATTTTCTAAAGTTTCTGAAATTACTAGTGTAGAAGATTCTACTGTTGATAATCAAGAATTTGAAATTGCTGATAACGAAGAAGTTGAGACAATTTCCAAAAAATTGATAGAACAAAATCTGGAAGCATATAAAAAGTTAGGGGAATAACTATGGCGCTTGAAAATAAATTAGGACTAACAAATCCCGCAGATCTTGCTAGGGAAGAAGAGCGTATCAGTAAAAAGAAGGCTCTTGAACTTTTTGAAAGTGGTATTCTTGATACTTTACCAGCTGGGAAGTTTTCTACATTACAAAAAATTCATGAATACTTATTTAGCGATATTTATGATTTTGCTGGTAAGGTGCGTTCAGTGAATATTGCAAAAGGAAATTTTCGTTTTGCGCCATTAATGTATTTGGAGGTTTCATTATCAAACATTGATAATATGCCTCAATCTACATTTGATGAAATAATAGAAAAGTATGTTGAAATGAATGTGGCTCATCCTTTTAGAGAGGGAAATGGTAGAAGTGCTAGGATTTGGCTTGATCATATTTTAAAAACAGAAATTAATCAGGTTGTAGATTGGAGCAAGGTGGATAAAGAAGACTATTTACTTGCAATGGAGCGCAGTCCAATTAAGGATATAGAAATTAAAGTGTTACTAAAGAACGCTTTGACAAATGAAATTAATAGCAAAGAAAACTTTATGAAAGGTATTGATCATAGTTACCACTATGAAGGCTATAACAACTTTAAGACTGAAGAACTATAATCTTTATACCCTTGTTGAGGGTTTTTTAAAAGGGTGTGTAATCGGTTATTATATTGGTAAGAGGATAAAAGTATGCCGTTTCAGATAATAAGAGAAGATATTACAAGAGTAAAAGTAGATGCAATAGTTAATCCAACAGATGATGCTTATACACATTTAGGTGGTAGCGATAAGAGAATTCATGATGTAGCAGGTGAGGAATTATATACAGAGTGTAAGAGACATGGTTCTTTAAATGTGGGTGATGTTTGTATTACTTCATCTTTTAATATGAAGAATTGTAAGTATATTATTCATACCTTTGGTCCTATATATGTTGATGGTAAGCATAATGAAGAAGAATTACTTATAGGGTGTTATGAGAATGTTCTAAGGTGTGCAGTCGATAATAATATAGAGAGTATTGCGATTCCTTTAATTTCAACTGGTTCTTTTAGATATCCTAAGAAGGATGCTTTAAGAGTGGCTACTAATGTGATTACTAATTTTATTTATGAGCATGAGTTAGATGTTTATTTGTTGGTTTATGATAAAGAAGCTTTTGATATATCTAATAGTTTATATAGGGATATTCATGATTATTTAGAGGATAATGGCATTTATGATGAGGTTAGAGCTCATCGTTCAAGAGTTCCTTCAAAAGCTTTTGGCTTCATGAGTATGCCAGTAGGCAGTTCACTATCAGAACATGAGGTTTTAGATAAAGAGTTTAGTTTTGTGGATTTTGTAGAGGATGAATCTTTTAATGATTGTTTAAGAAGGTTGATAAAAGAGAAGGATTTAATAGAGTCTGATGTGTATAAGAGGGCTAATTTAACTAAACAAGCTTTTAATGGTATCTACAATGAAGGCAAGGTTCCTAAGAAGAATAATGTGTTGGCTTTGTGTATTGGACTTAGGTTGAATATTGATGAGGCTGATGATTTTATAGAGAAGGCTGGCTATTCTTTTTCTAGGGGCAATAAGCATGATTATATTGTTAGGTATTTCATAGAAAATGAAATTTATGATGTTTACAAGATTAATGAAATATTGATTAGTGAGGATTTGCCTTATCTTGGTTCTAAGTATGATTAATGTAAACTCGTGGTTTACCTTTTAACTTCTTATAAAACTTATTATTTAGGTGTAGATAAGTTAAAGGAGGAAAACAAATGATCGAGTTAGTATTTATCTTAGATGAGAGTGGTTCTATGCGTGGTTTAGAGAAGGATACGATAGGTGGTTTTAATTCTACTATCGATAAACAAAAGAAAGAGGATGGTGAGTGTTTAGTTTCTACTGTATGTTTCTCTAATAGTCAAAGAGTAGTTCATGACAGGGTTAATCTAAGAGATGTTAAGGAATTGACTGAAAAGGATTATGTACCATGTGGTTCTACAGCTTTAATTGATACAGTGGCTTCTAGTATTAAGCATATTAAGATGGTGCATAGATATATAAGAAAAGAAGATAGACCTGATAAGGTAATGTTTATTATCACTACTGATGGTATGGAGAATGCATCTCATAAGTATTCTTTAAGTGAAACAAAAAGAATGATAGAAGAATGTAAGGAGAATGGTTGGGAGTTTATCTTTTTAGCAGCTAATATCGATGCTTATGAAACAGCAAGAGACTATGGCTTTGATGAAGGGTCTACTGTTAATTATGTAAATGATGATTTAGGTAACGACATTAAGTTCTGTTGTGTTGGCGAAGCTATTTCATCTATTAGATCTTCTGGTGTATTAGATAGAGAATGGAATATTGAAGCGAAGGAAGACTTTAATAGAAGGGGCAAGAAGTAACTTACCCCTAATAGGTGGTAATAAAGATAATTGCTTTGTTAGATAATATGTTTATGACAAAGATTATCTGTTATCTATTCTTGTTACCGTTTATCATTGCGTTTAAGATTGTTACAACAATCATAAAGCTATTCTTTTGGATATTGTTGATGATGATAGTTGTTTAAATAGAGGTTGTTCGTGATTCGAATGGCTTTTTTCTTGATAAAGAAAGATAAATAGGTGAAAATCTAATGTATAAGAGGGATTAATATGAGCATCGAGATTAGAAAAGTTAGTATTACTGATACTGGTTTAGAGTGTGTTGTTAATGCGGCTAATAGTGGTCTTTGGGAAGGTGGAGGTGTTTGTGGCTATATTTTTAGTGCTGCTGGTTCTAGAGAATTAACTGAAGTTTGTGAGAGAATAGGCCATTGTGATGAGGGTTCCGCTGTAATAACACCTGGTTTTAAGTTATCGAAGTATATTATTCATGCAGTTGGTCCTAGATGGATTGATGGCAATCATAATGAACCTTTTAAATTGTATGGAGCTTATAAGAAGTCATTAGAATTGTGTAAAGAAAATAATATTCATGAAGTAGCATTTCCTTTGATTTCAGCTGGTATCTTTGGTTATCCTGTTGATAAAGCATGGGAACAAGCTTTAGGTTCATGCAAAGATTTTATAGAAGATAATAAAGATTATAATATCAAGATATTGTTTGCAGTATTAGATGATGATATTCTGAGGATTGGCGAAAGTTTGTTGGATAGGATGAAGGCCTTCTAGTAAGTGTTTTTAATTATACAGTAAAAACTGTTATTTAATATGCAGTTTAAAAATGTTTAATCTAGAAAATCTTTTAATCTATTACAACGACATGATTTTCTTACATCTCTCAGTGCTTTAGCTTCAATCTGTCTAACGCGTTCACGTGTTAGACAGAGAACGGAACCGATTTCTTCTAACGTTGATGGTGAACCTGTATCTAATCCAAATCTTAGGCGCAAAACCTGCTGTTCTCTTTCTTTTAAAATTGATAATAAAGAGTTTATTTCTTCTTTAAGGCACAAATCTTTAGTTGTTGCGGCACTGATTTCGCCATCTATTACACTTGTTAAAAAAGCTTCTTCATCTTTTTGCATCAATTCTTCGATGGATAAAGGTGGTGATATTATTTGTCTCACTTTACGAGCGGTCTCAACGTCATTAATAAGTATTTCACTGTTGTTTTTGTAGTCTTTATCTTCTGGCATGTGACCAAAATTTTCACAAAAGTCTTTTTCAAATCTTAATATTTTTCTAATTTGTTCAGACGCGTGCACTGGGATTCTTATTAGTCTTTCATTATCGAGGATAAATCTAGTTGTGAACTGCTTAATCCACCATACAGCATAAGTTGAAAACTTATAACCCTTAGTATAATCAAAATTATCAATAGCTTTTTCTAATCCTTCAAAAGCAACTATTTCTAAATCTTCTTGTTCAATTGTGTTTATTTTAAATTTAGTCACGATATTTAAAACTAGTTTAATGTTGGACATAAAAACAATGTACTTATTTTCTAAAGCTTGTTTTGCTAAGTTGAATTGTGTTTCGTCGTTAATATTGCTTTTTATTTTCCAATTTTCAATATAATCTTTTCCTTGAGATATTAATTTGAAAAAATGTATCTCTTCTTCTGCAGTTAACAAAGGATATTTTTTAATTATTTCGGAATAATTGTTATATGGTTTCAAATCATAAAAATGTTCAAAATAGTATTCGTAATCATTCAATGAATCCCAATTATCGCTGTTTGAGAGGTTTTCAGAAGCTGAAAAATCTAATTCTGTAAAATCAATATCACTATCATTATCATCAAAAATGCTATCTAAATCAATTTTATCTAATTCGATATCATCCACGACCGTTTTTTCTTTTTGTTCTTTTCTTTTTTGATAGTAAAATTTAGCTCTTTCCTTCTTTGAAACTACTATATCATTACTTTTGCTAATCTTAAATAATTCTTTCTCATCTAGAAAAGGAAGAAGCATCTCTTCTGAGAAACTACTGTTCTCAATCGCTAATCTAATTATTTTCATTTTATTGAACGGTATTGAAGGGTCTTGGTAAAGACTAATGTCAATTTCTTTTGATAAACCCAGATATAATTGCTCCATTTGTAAAGCATCAAAATCGGGATTTGCATATTGTGACACATCTAATCCCTCTTTAAATCCTTTTATGATAAAAAATAACTGATTGTCATCATATTCAAAAGAATACAAATCTTCAACTAATTGTTCTATCATGTTCATAGCTTATATTATAAAACATAATGCACAATTAATTGAGCGAGACTATATGGAAGAAGAAATTGAAATACAGTAAAATAGATCTATCATGAGTCTTAGTAATTTAATTGACATCAAATCATTCTATAGATCTCCAATAGATGAGATTGCAACAAATTTGTACATACCTTGTTTAAAGAATAGTGTGCTGTTTTATAGATCTGCTGGCTTTTTCTCGTTAAGCGGATTGTGTGACTATTTTGAAGGTATTATAGATCTTTTAAAAAGAGGTGGAGAAGTTAAGATTATAACATCTCCAAAATTATCCGAAGATGAAATATATCTTTTACAATCAGCATTGGATAAACAGAGAATAGTTGTTGAAAATATTTTAAATCAAATAAAAAATGAAAGAGATTATATTCAAGAAGAGAAATTGGAATTATTATCTTATTTAATAGCCAATGAAGCTATCAAAGTTAAAATTGTATATAAAGAAACCGGACTCTATCATGAAAAATGCGGGTATTTTACTGATGAATTAAACGATTCGATTTGGTTTATTGGTTCTGACAATATTTCAAATAATGCTTTGTTTTCTAATACAGAATTAACATTTGTTCAAAAGTCTTGGGAAAACCAAAAGAACTTTTCTGATATTAAAGCTCTTTTTGAAAAAGCGTGGTATGGCGAATTAGAAGACGCTGTAACGATAGGATTGCCTGAGGCTATTAAGAATGAGCTTTTAGGCGATCGTGAGCCTAAAAATCTTTTTGAAGCAATTAAAAACTATGAGGATAAAATTAAAAACAAGAAAAAAGTGAAAGAATTATTCAAGCATCAAAAAGAAGCTATTGATTATTTTGTAAAAAATAATTATTGTGGCTTTTTAGAAATGGCGACAGGAACCGGCAAGACTTTTACAAGCTGTAAAATAATAGAAAAAGTATTAAAGAACGAACATCCATTTACAATGGTTCTTGTTCCTCAAATTGATTTACAAAAACAATGGGATAAAGAACTAAAAGTGCTCGGTTTGAACACAATACTGTTTGGAGGAGCTGGAGCTGTTGGTACTGAAGTAAATAAAGATATTACTATAGCAACAACAAATTATTATTTGGGCGAACCAAATGTTTGCATTTCAACTTACCAAACTTTCTTTGATAAGCTTTTGGATAAGTTTAAAGAGATAGATAATGCTTTTTTGATTGTGGATGAGGCACATAATATTAGCAATAATCAATTTAAACAGTTGCCTAACATATTGTTTAAACTTGGCTTATCTGCTACACCAATAAAACACGATCTTGAGTTAAGTAACAATATCGTTAATTATTTTACTAATGGAGTAGATAGTTTTAAATACACAATAGAAGATGCTATAGAAAATAATTATCTGTCTCATTACAATTATTATCCAATTTTTGTTGAACTAGACAACGATAATTATAATGAATTTGATGATTTTTGCACCCTAACAAAACAAATTGCAACACTTTTAAGTAAAGAAAATCTCGAAAAAGAAGATATTGAAAAAATTGAAAAAAAAGCAAACGACAGAAGCTTGATAATCAAAAAAGCTGTTAATAAAAAGAAAAAACTTGAAGAGTTGCTTAATAATCAAGAAGAATATTCGTTTAAAAGAACTGTTGTGTATTGTGGAGCGGGCAAGGATGCTGATATGAATTCAAATAATAAATTAATCGATTCAATTTCAAAACTTTTAAATAGCTATGGTGTGGAAAGTATGCAATTTACATCCGATACAATAGATAGAGAACGAGTGCTAGAACACTTTAAAGATGATTTTTATGATGCTTTAGTGGCTATGAAATGTTTTGATGAAGGTGTAGATGTACCTCAGCTTGAGAGAATTTACATTATGTCTAGCGAAAGATCAATTAGGCAAACTATACAAAGACGTGGTAGAGTGTTGAGACAATGCAAAAAAAGCGGAAAAACAATTGGATATATATATGATTTTGTTGTTCTTCCACCACAAGGGTATGAAGATTCACCTGGTTCTCAATCGTTGATAAAACTTGAGTTTGAACGGTTGCATGAATATATGAGACTCTCTGATAATAAAAATGACTATGAAAGAGAAATAAAAGATATAGAAGATTCTTGCGGATTGATTTGGGATGAAGAAAGGGGTTGTTATGGAAAAGAATTTGAAGAAGTTGATGGAATCTAATAAGTTCACAGCAAAAGAAGAAGAAAGTTTTATTAAAATACTAAAACTTGCAAAACTTCAATACGAAGGTTCATATGAAAGTGTGAGAAATGATATTAAAAAACAAGTTGACAAGGTGATTACAAATGAAAATAATTAGTATTGAATTTAATAATTATAGGTGTTTTAAAAAAGCCAAGTTTGATTTTGATAATAAAGGATTAAATATCATAATTGGGAAAAACGGAAGTGGAAAAACTGAACTTTTATACGCTATAGAATGGGTATTGTATGGTTTGGATTTTTCACAATTAAAGGGAAAAACGGCAAATCCATATTCATTGAATTCCGATTTATACAAGAATTATACAAACCCATCATATGAAATCGTTAATGAAGCTAGCGTTACTATGGTTTTTACACATCCCGTTATTAAAAAAAGAAATGATGGAAGTGAGGAAATTGTCGAAACAAAATTTTGGCTCAAAAAAAGCGAAATATATAATCCGAATGGAAAAAGCACTCCTAATCAATCAATTCATTCTAAATTGTCTATATACGATGAAAATGGCAGCAAATTGCCTCCTATAGAAGATGAAGAATGTGAAAAAAGGATTAAAAAAATCATTCCTAAAAAAGTTTTGAGTGGTTTGCTTTTTGATGGCGAACGAATGAAAGCTTTAAGTAATGATGATGAAAACTCAAGAAATACAATTGATGGTTTTATCTCCGAGTTAACTAATGTTGAACAAATGATGTACAGCAAAAATTTAATTGAAAGCATTAAAAAAGAGTATTCTAGGGATAAAACAAAATTACTAAAAAACTTAGGTTATACTAACGAAGCAACTGAAAATGAAGAGATTTTAAGAAATGAAGATAGTATAAAAAGTTATGAAGAAAAAAGAAAAAAACTTAAAATTTCCTTAACAGAATGTGAAAATAAGTTGAATGTAATCAAAGCAGAATTGCAAAGTTATGAAGAGATAAAAACTGAGGTTATAAAAAGAGATTCGGCGCAAAATGAAAAAACAAAAGTACTAAAAACTTACCAAAGAAAATTAGATGGATTTCAAAGCGAACTTGATCAAGGATACTTACTGTGGTGTGATGACTTGTTTTCTCAGGTAACCGATTTAATTGATAACAACGATGTTCCAGTTGGCCTTACAGCCGATGCTGTAAGAAATATTCTAAACATGAAAACTTGTATTTGCGGAGAACCTTGGACTGAACAAAGTAAAAAGAGTGTTATGGACTTGATTGAAAAATTACCACCTGAAAATTTAAACTCATCAATTTCTCAGACTATAGGTTCTATAAAAAGATATATTTGTCAAAAACGCACGAGCCTAAAAAACGCATATAAAGAAATAGGAGAATATAATCTTTCTTTAGCTGACATTGATAAAAGAATTGCTGAATCTTCAAAGATTATTGGAAGTTCAAATATTGAGGCAATCAGAGATAAAGAAAAAGAAAAGAACCGTTTAGACAATGAACTAGTTAATATAAAAGCGGATTTGTTATATTCTCAAGAAAGAATTAAAGAATTGCAAAATGAGAATAAAAGAAAAATTGAATCTATCGAAAGATACGTTGAGTCTAGTAGAGATATTAACTTAATAAATCAAAAATATAATTATGTTTCAAAATGCATTGATGTTATAGATAAATATATCGAATTAAGTAAAGAAGAATCTCTAGATATTATAAATAAGTTGATTTCAGAGTCATATGAAAAAATATCTGAAGAATATGATTTGGGCAAAAGAATTTATATTACACAATTTATTGAGCCCAAATATAAAATAGTAACGTACTTCGTTGATAAGTTTAATAGCGTTATGAAAGAAGCGAACATGCCTAGACTATTTAATGAATTTGGTCTTGATTTGTCCGAATTAAACAATGAAGAGAAGAAAAAAGAAGTTGCGATTTTGAAAGCAGCTGAAAATTCATCTACAGGTCAAAGAAAAATTGTTACATTAAGTTTTGTAAAGGCTGTTATGGAATTTGCGATGGCAAAGGATAATTCCTTGGATTTTAGAACAAAGAGAGAGTATCCATTATTTATTGATGCCCCTTTTAGTGAATTGTCTGGAGATAATTTATCAAAATTCGCAAAAGAATTGCCTAATTTTAATGAACAAAGTATTGTAATGCTAGATCCTGATGTTTATGACGATATAAAAACATATTTCGAGGAACATATATCAAAGGAATATATTATAAGTAAAAACAAAGGTTCTAACGATACAAAACTTGAGGAGGTTATATAATGTATTTTTCAATCGAAAAAGGAACTCAATATAGATTCGCTAGAAATGCAAATTATCAGGAAAAAATGAGACGATTATCAGACGATTTGAAATTATTTAGTGGATATAAGGATATTATGATGCCTTCCGCAATTATTGGCTTTAAAAATGGATTGTATAAGGAAATCGATAATGTTGCTTCTGATAGAGTGCAGCTTGCGTTTTTTTCAGAAAAAGATCTTGAAATTATAGATTTAATCGCATATGCTCACACAAAAGATCAAAAAGTGCTTAAAAGCAAAGAAAAGTATGAAATCTTTGAGTGCTACGCTAATGCTGGGTTTCCAATTTTATATGATAAATTAGAAATAACTAGCGACACGACCATTGATAAAAGGGAAGAATTGTTAAATAAGTATTATTTGTTGTTGTTGGATCCAAAAGGTTTTATGTTATAAAAAATTAAACAAAATAACTATGCTAATATCTAATATAAAGTGATGTTAATAGCATAGTTATTTTTTCTTATATATTTAACCAAACAGTTTTTCTAATACCAATGATTCTAAATCATTAATGTTATATAAGTTATCTAAAACGTTAAATGTTTCCTCAAGATTTCTTCTTGCGCTTCTCCAACCGCCACCATCGGTTATCCAAACAAATGAGAAATTCTTAATATTTTTGCTTTCTTCAGCAATCATTTTATACGAACGAGCAGTTTCGTTTAATTTAGAACCGCCTGCTGCATAGAAGTTGGTTTCAATAACATAAATATGATTTTCTGTTTTAACAACGAAGTCCCATCTTTTTGTTGTGGTGTTGTTTGCTGATATAGATGACAAGTCAATGTTCCATTTTTTCTCTATATCTTGCAAATACATTTCTTTATAATATTCATATTCGGTTTCTTTTATAAAACCTTCAACCAAATCTTCCATTTGATGACCGCCTCTATTTTTTCTTCCATTAGATCCTAGTCCCACTTCAACGCCTGTAACGTAATCATAAAGATTTGAAACAAGATGATTTTGAATTAAATCAAATAGACCAGTATGTTCCATGAAATATATATAATCAGTTATCTCATCATATGGTTCATGGAAAGCAAAATTTTTAGAAACAATTTCATCTTGGCAATACATTTCATTTTCTCTAACCGCTAACAATAACGGAATAGCCTTAAGACATTCAGGGTATTTTTCGATCAAATTAGTGAAATCTTTTTTTATCGTTTTAGAACCAACCAATGAGTTCAAAATATTAAGTTCAATTTTATATTTTTCTGCGTTTTTATATACTGTTTCAAAATCGGTATAGTACTTAAAACCATTTATAGATTCTCTAAAAGTTCCTAACCATTCATTAAAATTTCTCTTTGCCATTTAAAAATTCCTTTCAAATTAATTATCTAATTCATTCAATCTTTTTATTGTTAAGTTTATATATTCTTCATCTAAATCAATCCCAATATATTTGCGTTTTAGTTTCTTAGAAGCAACTCCTGTTGTTCCACTTCCATTAAAAGGATCTAGTATTACATCGCCTTCTTTAGAAGAAGCTAATATTATTTTTTCTAATAAATATAACGGTTTTTGAGTAGGGTGTTTACCATTATTTTTTTCTTTCTTAGGAGTAAGATGACCTTCCCATACGTCTTTCATTTGTTTTCCACCATTCATTTCTTTCATTAAAGAATAGTTGAAGAAATGCTTATTTCCTTTGCAGTCTTTCTTAGCCCATATAATGGTTTCAGTAGAATGTGTAAAACATCGACATGCTAAATTTGGAGGAGGATTTAATTTCCTCCAAGTTATGTTATTTAATATCTTAAAATGTTCTTCTTCCAAAGCCATTCCAACTGAATAAATATTATGAAGAGTACCAGATATCCAAATAGTTCCATCATCTTTGAGTACTCTATAACACTCTTTAATCCATTTTCTATTAAATTTATGTTTTACTTTTAGATCTTTTCCACCTTTATCCCATTCAGCTTTATTAACTGATACTTGTTTACCAGAAGATACTGATATGCCGTCGTTGCTTAAAAAATAAGGTGGATCAGCAAAAATAACATCAACAGATTTTTCTGGAAGTTTCCTTAAAATTTTAATGCTATCACCAACATATAAGCTTATGTTATCTTCTGTGTAATATGGCTTAGTTTTCATATTTATTAATAATTTGTGATTATAACTTCTTCACCTACTCTATTCTTTGCATCTGAATTTATAAATCTTTTTACTGGAACAACTTCGATATTAAAATCAGAGTACAAGTTATTTATTAATTCTGTATTGTGATTTGTTAGCATACAATAAACACCTTTATCACTTAGAGTCTTGAAAAGGTCAGCAAGTCTAACATGATCGTCATAAGAAAAACCTTCCTTAGTATACGCTTCAAAGCTATCTTCTTTTAATGGTGCATAAGGACTGTCGAAGAATACAAAATCATTTTTAGATGCGTTTCTTACTGCTTCTTCAAAATCACCATTTATCATTTCGAATGCTTTTGAATGTTTGTTAAAAAATCCAGAGACAGAATCAATGTTATCTTTATTAAATGATAATCCATTATTTTTATTATTAAAAGGAACGTTAAATAAACCCTTTGAATTAACTCTATATAAACCGTTAAAACAATGTTTATTTATATATACCATTTGCACAGCAATGTCGACATTTGAAAACAAATCTGGATTAATAATCATTTCATTGTATTTGTCTCTCATATCTACATAAAACTCTCTCTTATCAATTGATGAGTTATGTTTTTGGTCTAAACATTTTAATTTTTCTATAAATTCTTCATGGTCATCTTTGATGACTTTATAAAGATTGATTAATTGAGAATTAATATCATTGATGGTAATTTCTTTATTTTCTAATAATGGAGCTAAACCGAAAAGCACGGCACCGCCGCCAACAAATGGCTCATAATAGTTATTAAAATCATTAGGCAATTTGCTTTGGATTTTATTTAATAACTGTCTTTTACCGCCAGCCCATTTAACAACTGGTTCAATCTTTGTCTCCATCAAAAAGTTACCTCTTTCTAATATAATATACCAAAAATAAAGAAGGCTTTGTGCCTTCTAACAAAAATTATTCATCCCTATAGTTAACCATTATCTCTTTAAATAGCTCCTGAGTAGTAGGTGGAGTATAGGTTACAGCATTAGCTCCAGCTTCTATTACATTTCTACAAGTTTCATTGGTCTTACCACCTGTGGCAATAATAGGTACATTAGGGAATTGTTCCCTAATTTTTCTTACAACATCAGGAGTTCTTTGAGCACAGGCTACATTTAAGATTACAGCACCAGCATCAAGTCTTGCTTGTATGTCGGTGTCTTCTTTGGTTACTGTGATGATTACAGGGATGTCTACAGCTTTGGCTACAGCTAAAAGGTTAAGGTCTGATATAGGTGCGTTTAATACAACGCCCATGGCACCTTGGCATTCAACGTCTTTGGCAAGGGATACAGTTCTAAGGCCTTTGGTAGTACCACCACCTACTCCACAAAATACAGGAATATATGATGCTTTTATGATGGCATCAGAGATTGCTTGTTGAGGGGTAAAGGGATATACCGCAAATACCGCATCAGCGTCACAGTTTCTGATAATGGCTAAGTCTGTTGTGAAGACAAAGCTTCTAATTTTACGACCATTAATAATAATGCCACTGGCACTAGATATAGATTCAGGCAGTCTTAGAATGTTCTTACTGCGTAGTTTACTTCCAATTTGAGGAGTTGTGTTAATAATTTCAGTCATGAGTGAATCCTCCTTTATTTTTTAATTTTATCATGTAAAAAATCATGATAAAAATGGTTAAATTTAGTAAAATATGCAAAAGAAACTAAAAGTAGCGCAATAGTTGGTGGAGCAACCAACATAAGAAAGCTAACATTTAAGCGTGGAGGAAAAGTATGGGATATATAGTATTTGGAATTGTATTGTTACTTGGCATAAGTGTTCTTGTAGCTTTCTTATTGTTGATAAGAGCTTTGATTAAATTTATTAATTCTAAAAGTATTAGAGAAGAGAAGAATACTTATAAGAAAAGTCTAGGTGAGAATATTAAGGCACATAGAGAAGAGTGCAAGATGACACAAGAATTTGTGGCAGAGGCGATTGGTGTTAGTAGACAGGCTGTTTCTAAGTGGGAAAATGGAAGTTCTGATCCTAGTACTTCTAATTTAATTGCCTTGGCAAAGTTATTTAATGTAGCACCTGAAGATTTGATCAAATGAAAAAGATAATTTTATTAATAATGGCTTTTTTAGTCATGGTTTATTGTTACTTTGGTGGCTTTACTACTGGGGATTATGTTGATGGTATTGAGTTTAAAGATGAGATTGTAATACCTGCTGATAAGAGGATTATAGCCTTAGGCGAGGCAACTCATGGTAATAAAGAGTTTCAGGAACTTAAACTGAGTATATTTAAGAAGTTAGTAGAAGAAAATGGTGTAAGAGCTTTTGCGATAGAGGGCGACTTTGGTGGCTGTCTTGAGGTTAATGAGTATATACATGGTGGTAGTGGAAGTACTTTAGAGGCTGTTAAGAAGATTGGCTTTAAGATTTATCAGACTAAGGAAATGATAAATCTTATTGATTATATGCGTGATTATAATATGAGTCATTTAGATGATGATATTAGATTCTATGGTTTTGATATGCAAAGGACTGAATATTTAGATAAAGAATATTTAGATGAGGATATTAACTTGTATCTAAAGGAAATCAAAAGACAAAACAAGGAAGTAGATAATAGTCTATTAAGAGATAAGTATATGGCTCAAAATATTGAGTGGATATTAGAAAGAGAAGATAAGGTCTTTGTATGCGCTCATAATGAACATGTTGCTAAGTGGGGTTCATATGATTCTATGGGTAAACTGTTGTCTTTAAAGGAAGAGAATGGCTATTATGTCATTGGTACTGATTTCTATAAGTCTAAGTGTAATTTGCCTTTTATGGGAAAAAGAATTGTTAGGACTTTCTATTCTCATGATCCTTTAACTAAATCATTAAAAATGAGTGGTAAGAATGAAGGAATTATTGATACATCAAAATTAGATGTTGATTATATCTATATGGGAAGCTTAGGAGAAGGTTTCTATTTGATTCCTCAAAGCTATAGAATCTTTCAGCCTCCTAAGACAATGTATGATGCAATGGTTTTGTTTGTGAATGTTAATCCTACTGATATAATTGAATAAGTATGAAAATCTTAGTTAGTGCTTGTTTAATGGGTGAAAATTGTAAATATAACGGTGGCAACAATTATAGTGAAAAGCTACATGAATTTTTAAAGGGTCATGATGTAATAATGGTATGTCCTGAGGTTAAGGGAGGACTACCTACACCTAGGTTACCTTCAGAGATTGTTGATGATAGGGTTGTTAATAGTGGCGGTGTTGATGTAACAAATGAATTTGTATTGGGTGCTAAGAAAGCGTTGGAGTATTCATCTGATGTTGATATGGCCATATTACAATCAAGAAGCCCAAGCTGTGGTACTAATGAAATATATGATGGTACTTTCTCTGGCAATAAGATAAAGGGAGATGGAATCTTTGTTAGGATGTTAAAAGAAAAGGGTATCAAGGTAGTTGATATTAAGGATTTATAAAAGGCAAGTGTTTATTTGATTAGTAGCTTGCGAAATGGCATATTATAAGCGAAGGTAGGCAAGCCTTATCTTGCTCGTGTGACTAACACGTTAATCTGAAATAGAAGCCGGATATAATGGCCGGAGGTTGGCAGACAACGATAAAATTAGTCATTAAGGGAGCCGAGTATTATCTAGGTAGTACAGGCTCCCTTTAAATTACTAGGAAATATAACAATGTATAAGAAAAATGCTCTAAGAATATTATTTGATACTTCTCAAAAATATAAAACTGAATTATGTGGTAAAAATTTAAGAGAACATAAATGCTAATAATATAAAAACCACTTCTATAAATATATAAAAGTGGTTCATCTCTAATTGTTTACAACAACATGATAGTTTATAGTTATACTTTCAAAAACAACACGTCAGTTTAGTGTACCACTAAATCAGTTACTCCTTATAATGTGATTTCACGTATCTCTTCTTAATAGGACTCACTTTAGTGTCGATTCCTACATCTTCACAAATCAATGCCGATAACACTTGGAATGGAATTATGTACAAAGCTGGAGATAGAATATCTGTTGTTCTATAAGAGAATTTCAAATCTCTGTCAGTGATTTCAACTCCATCTTCAGATGTAACTACAAACACATGTTCAGTAAATGCATCTTTATAATATGGAACTAATTCACATAAACGTTCTAATTCCGCGTCGCCTTCTGAAGCAATTAAGAAAATATAGTTTTCAGAATTGTAAGCTCTCATAGGGCCATGCATTTGTTCTTCCATTTCATAACCTGTACATGGTCTTGAATAAGTTTCAAAGAATTTTAAACGTGCTTCCATTGCTGTTGGATAATTATTTCCATATCCTGCAATTGATGATTTAGTCATCTTTAAAAATTCTTCTTTATTTCGCTTATACCATTCAATAGATTCATCAATAACGCTTGATAGATTATTTGCAAATTCTAAAGCATCATTATCTAACTTTGTAAATTTTTCTTCAGAGATTAAACATTTTTGTTTAGCAATTTCTATAGCTAGAATGTAAAATTGGAAAATTGTTTCTGTATAGCCTCTTGTTTCAGGTCCAATTTCTTCTTCTTCACATACTAGGTGACAATATGAATCTACTATTTCTTCTAATACACTATCTAATTCTTCAGTTACGCCAACAGTATAGAAGCCTAGATCTTTAGCCTTTTTCGCAGCTTCACAAGTAGAAATACTATCTCCATGTTGTGAGAAAGCAACTACACATATATCTTTTTTATCAATAAATGTTGGTTGCTTATCTGCCTCATGATGTGTGAAGATGGTTGGTTCACACGCCACACCTTCTATACCTAGTAAATCCACAAAAATATTTTTAATAACCCAAGACACATGATGAGATGTGCCAGATCCTAAGAAATAAACCTTTTTGAAATCATTATTTACAAAGGCATTAACTACATCGTGCATATATTCATTTCTATTGTTATATGCATTCTTAATTACTCTGGGTGTATCGATAATATGTCCAATCATTGATAATTTTTCTTTATTATCCATTTTAATTACTCCTTCGTGTTCTAATAGCTCAAATTTAATATATATTACTTTGCGGAGAAAATCAATAAATATATATTTTCTTTATTTAAAAATGAAATTTTTTTCATATTTTCAATAAAATTCTTCAAAAAGTATATATTAGGTATTTACAAATTATATATTTGGAAATATATTGAAATTAATCTAATAGCTCAAGTAGATTTAAAAACATTTAATTAATGGGAGAGTGGATTATGAACAAAATAATAATTGCATCTCATGGGGAATTAGCACTAGGAATGAAAAATACTGTTGAATTCTTCGGAGGAAGCGAAGTCGAGTATGTAGAACAAACATTAACAGACACAGGCTTTGAAGATAAGGTTATTGAGATCTTAACAAAATATAAGGATGACAATTGTGTTGTCTTTACGGATTTGTATGGAGGTTCTGTTAATCAATGCTTTTTCAAGAATCTAAAAGACTTTAATTTCCATTTAGTCACCGGTATGAATTTGGCGGTAATTCTTGAATGTGTTCTAGCAAGTGTTGAAATTGATGGAGAATTTATTAGGAACGCTATCAAAATGTCAAAGAATCAATTTTGCTATATGAACGATCTAGTTAATATTGCTTCTGATGACGATGATGATTAAAAAAGGAGGGAATAATTTATGATTCAATTAGTAAGAGTTGATGGCAGATTAATACACGGAATGGTGGCAGTTACTTGGTGTGGTGTGTACAAGCCTTCAGTATTGATCGTAGTAAATGACGAAGCTGCAGGAAACGAATTACACAAAACAACTCTTAAACTTGCAAAACCAGCTGGTGTTGATAAATGTCTAGTGTGGGACATGGAAAAGGCTATTGAAAGATTAAATGGCACTAAATACGACAAAGAAAAGGTGTTTATATCTGTAGCTACAGTAGAGGATGCTTATAAATTATCAAAAGCTTGTCCAAAAATTCAAAATATTAATATTGGTCCTGAGGTTGATGGGACAAAAGGTAGAGTAACTAATGGTAAAAAAGAAATTAGTGATGGTGTTTATATCAACGAGGAAAAATTTAAATTATTGGAAGAATTACATAATGAAGGAAGGGAAGTTTTTGCTCAAATAACTACTGCTATGCCAAAAGTTGAATGGAACGAAATCTCAAAAAAATTTAAAGAATAATAATTTTTAAAACAAAGGAGAAAAACAATGATTTTAAAAGCATTATTAGTTGCTTTAGTTGCTGCCTATGGTCGTATTGAACAGGGTTGGTTAGGTCAACAAATGATTGCTAGACCTATATGGTTATGTACTTTAGTTGGTCTATTATTAGGGGATGTTAAACAAGGAATCATCATTGGTGGTTCTCTTGAATTAATCTGGGCTGGTGTTGTACAAGTAGGTGCGGTGCCAACAGAAGTAGTAACAGGATCTACAGTTGCATGTGGTCTTGCCATATTAAATAATTTGTCTGTAGCTGAAGCAGTTACAATTGCTATCCCTGTCGGATTATTGGCTACTTTAATTGTTCAAATTAGCGACACAATTTCAGTTACTGTATGGTCACCTTTAGCTAATAAAGCTGCAGAAAAAGGTGATACAAAGAGTATTTGGTGGCTTGGTATTGCGGATTGTGGTGTACTAGCATTAATGTATTTTGTCGCAGTATTCTTAGCAGTAGCAGCAGGTACGGAAGCTGTTAACGCCATTATTAATTCAATTCCTCAAATCGTTCGTGACGGCTTAGCAAACGCAAGTAATATCTTACCAGCTGTTGGTATCGGTATCCTTATGCAGTTTGCATTTGATGTTAAATATGTTGGTTTCTTCATTCTTGGTTTCATTTTACCAACATACTTGGGCTTTAACAGCGTTGCAGTTGCTCTAGCTGGATTCGCTTGTGCTCTAATTTATTTCTTCTTAAAACCAAACGAAGTGGAGGATGACTAAATGGCTGAAAATAAGTTAACTCTAACAAACAAAGAGTTGAATTCTGTATTCTTACGTTCATATCAAGCATTAGGCGGTTATACATACGACAAACAACAAGGCATTTCTTATTTAAGAGCAATGATTCCAGCTTTAGAAAAGCTTTATCCAGATCATGATGATTTGGTTGAAGCCATGAAAAGACATAATACAATGTTTAATACCACTTGCGCACTTGTTCCATTCTGTTTAGGTATATCATGTGCGATGGAAGAAGAATACGCTAACGATGAATCTGGACAAATGGATCCAGGAAGTATTGATGCCGTTAAAATTGCTTTAATGGGTCCTCTTGCTGGTATTGGCGATAGTTTCTTCTGGGGAACATTTAGAATGATTGCTTGCGGTGTTGGCGCTCCAATGGCTGCTGAAGGAAATGTTATTGGTGTTATCTTGTATCTTTTATTAAACCTAATTCCATCAACACTAACAAGATGGTATGGATTTAAACTAGGTTACTCTGGAGGACGTCAATTCCTTTCTAAAATTCAAGCAGATGGCACTTTAGCTAAATTAACTGAAGCAGCAAAGGTGCTAGCTATGATTGTAATTGGTGGTATGATTCCTCAAATTGTTAAATTCCCTATTGCTCTAACGCTATCATTGGGAGGCGGTGAATTTGTACTAGCTGATGTGTTAGAAGGTATTATGCCAAACTTACTTCCTTTATTACTATCATTAGGTGTTTATAAATTCATAATGAAAGGTGTTAAACCAAACACTATTATCTTTGGTTTATTAGGCTTAGGAATTCTATTAACATTATTAGGAGTAATGTAATAATTAAAGTGAGTGGAAACACTCACTTTGCTTTACTATTATGAAAATTAAAATATTATTAGTTGTCGTAATGATTCTTGCGACATACATTTACAAAAACTATAGCCTAAACAAACTACTAAAAGAATTATATAAATTTGCCTACGTCGATAAAGATGAAGACGGTTTTCTATTACAACTAGCTTCTCCACAAGCTCAAATGTTGATGTCTAATACATCAAGAAGAATGATGGAGTTAAACTATTGGATATATAAAGACAACAAGGAAAATGTAGAAAAAATTGCAAGTCAATTAAAAAAGCAAAAAATGAACACAAACAATACTATTTCATTTTATAGCTTGGTGATTGGATATTTAGCCGATAAAAAAGATGCTAATGCTCTAGAGTATTTAGAAGAACTAAAAAACAATTACAAATCGGTTAGCAATCCAAAACAAGAGTTTTTAATCAATGACTGCGATATGACTTGCAAAATTTATATCAATCAAGATATAGATTTAATTCCAGTGATAGAAAAGATACTTAAAGAAAATCTTGATAATGAAGCAAGATCTGTATATCAGTACAGATTGGCATACCTATATAAACTTAATAACAATATTGATAAATGTAAAAATTTATTAAAAGAAGCAATGAATAACACTTCTAGTATAAAATCAAAAAACAAAATCAAAAGCATTTTGAATAGTGGGTGTAAAACTCTATGATTAAAGCAGTATTTTTTGACTTAGATGGGGTAATAATAAACAGCGAAGTCCAAGAGCACTCTTGGACTAAAGAATATCTTGATAACAACAATATCGCTATACCTATTGAAAGATTTGAAATGCTTATAGGAACGCACAAAAAACAAAATGTTTGGGCACAGCTAATGAAAGGATATGAAGATAAAATCATAGATGAAGAAGCATTTAAAACAGGATTACGTACATACAAGTTTTCAAAAAGGAATGTATTCGATTATAACAAAATCTTATTTCCAGATATTGTTGAATATTTAAATTTTCTTAAAAACAGAAATATTAAAATAGCATGTGCTTCTAGTTCGAATATCAACTACATTAAAAACGCGCTATCAAAATGTCATATTTTAGAGTTCTTTGATTTTATTTGTACAGGCGACGATTTCACAGAAAGCAAACCTTCGCCTGAAATTTATTTATACTGCATGAATTCATTCAACTTAAAGCCGAAAGAATGCCTAGTTGTTGAAGATTCCGTTTTCGGCATTGAAGCTGGAAAACGTGCTAACATGTTTGTTATCGCTAGAAAAACGCCTTTTAGCTTCAGCCAAAAAAATGCTAATCTAATTTTTGATGACATAAATACTACTAGGTTTTTATTAGATGAACAAAATAAGTAAAAAAATGATATGTATGGGGACGATATAGCTCGGCCCCATACTGCTGATAAGGATTAAATATGTATAAAACTATATTAAAAATATAGCAAATATATTACTATTTAAGTGGAAGGAGTATATTAATATATGGCAAAGAATCCTAAATATATAGAAATAGCAAACTATTTTATAGAAAAAATAAGAAATCAAGAATTTAAAGCGAATGATCCTTTAGAATCAGAAGAAAAATTATGTTCACAATTTAATGTTAGCCACATGACTATGGCCAAGGCTATGAATGAACTGAGTATTAATGGTTATATAAAGAGAATTCCTGGAAAAGGCACTTTTATTTCAGATAATTATAAGATTTCGATTAAAAAACCTTTTTCGGCGGAAATAAGCATGTCCAAGCAAATCGAAGATGCCGGTCTTGTTCCTAGAACTGAATTATATAAGTATTCAATTATTAGAGGTAAAGATAAAAGTGATGTTGCGTCTATATTAAATGTTGGAGAAAATGAATTTTTACATCTTTTTGTTAGAATGAGATACGCTAGCGAAAAGTTGATGGCAATTTCATATACTTATATAGTTCAAAAAATTATGCCTTCAATAGATATTAGCCGTCTCGAAGGTTCGTTCAATAAATATGTTGAAGAACAAGGACTGGTTAGATCTGATGGTTTTACAGAATTTACGGCTGTTATGCCAGATAAAGAAAACGCAAAAATTTTAGGCACCGATAATATTCCCTTGTTAAAACAAACTGTAAAATGGAATGTTGGTGATAAACCATTTGAATTAACTGAAGATTATTTCGTTGGTTCTAGTTATTCTATTACTTCTGATATGCATATTATCCATAATCCTGATAGTGGTGAAGATTATTTAATTAGAGAGTAGAATTAACCGATTTATAAAATGTTGCCCATTTTTTAAGCATCATTTTAGTAAAGGCAAATTTTAGTATAAGTAGAAAATATTTGTCCTAGATTGGAGTTACATATGATTGTTAATAAACAAAAAGGTTTCCATAATTGAAATTAATCAAAATTTTTCTAAAGTTGCTAAAATTGCTAGTGAAGAAGGTTCTGTCGTTGCAACGCAAAACAACAAACTAGAATATATTTTGCTAAAAAATCAATAACAACCAAAATTATGAAACTGCCGACAATGCAGAACTTGATGCTATTTCTAAAAAGTGATGCATCAAAATATGAAAGCATGTAAAAATACCGCTTGCAAGAGTAGCAATACTCTTGTTTTTTTTGATTTATAAAAGGCAAGCGTATTAGCTTGCCTTTAGTTCTTCATAGAAACAATCTAGTTGTCCTAGATAATTATCTTTCCAAGGTTTATTACGACCACAATAATGGATGATTACAGTGTTTTTTCTTATTGATTCAAGAGTTAGTTTATTCTTAGGGTTGCGCATATTATAGAAGTTAATCATACGATCACTAAGATTATATTTAGTGTAATCAAGAAGTTTAGTCTTTTTACCATAAAGGGCAGTTAAGATGTCTTGATCAAATAGTACTAACTGTTTCTTGTGTTTGTTCGCATAGTCTAGAATTTGTTGCTTAGATAGACTGTTACGTAGTTCATTTAAGTTCATTAGTAGAACACCTGTATTGATATAGGGAGTATCTAAATCAATATTTAATCTAATGCAGTTCATAGTGGTCATCGCATCACTTATGTGAGTGCAGGCTGCATATGAATAGTTTTCTAGTGCTGTGTTATATAGTTCTTTAAGACTATTGATAACGACAATATCAACATCTAGATATAGAATTCTATCTAAGTTGTTTGGAAGTAGTAATGGTGCAAACAATCTGTAATAGATTTCTAGTGGGTATCTAGATGATATTGGGAAGTCTTTGAATTCATTTTCGTCTATTTCAATGAAGCGAAATGTTTGAGACTTGAATGAATTAATAAGATTATTTTTATCATCATTAGATAGATCGTGATGAAGGATGTAGAAGTCGATATCTTGATCGTATCTAATGATTGATTTAATACAGTTTTTAGTTAGTTCAATAAATCTTGAGTTAATAGAAAATAAGATGTTCATGAACTAATATTAACACTTTTTGAATTTGTTAATTAATATACTTACTACTAAAAGTACTAGGGCTACTGATAACCAGGCAAAGTCTAGATTATATAGTGGTAATAGCTTTGTTAAGTTTGTAAGAAGTGGAATGCTAATGTTGATTCCTTCTAGCGCGTGGATAACAGCTACTACAGTAACACCACCTACAACTAGTGGATAAACATATTTGTTGTCTTTCCAAAGCTTATCAGTAAGGCCTAAGATAATTAGTACAATTGATTCTGGGTAGATGGCATTTAGTACTGGTACTGAGATGCTTAGAATCATGTTTAGTCCTAGGTTACAAATTAAGAATGAGAAGACTGTTATTAGGATTGCCCAAGTCTTGTATGATAGTTTCTTGAATTGAATTTCAAAGAATTGTGAGATTGAGTTGATTAATCCAACACAGGTTGTTAGGCATGCTAATGTGAAGATTAATGCTAGTATAAAGGCTCCAAATTCACCAAATACTTCTTGCACAATGCATCTAAGTGTCCAGGCACCATTATCAAGTAGGGCATAGACACCTGAGCTACACATGCCCATGTAAGATAGCATCATATAGACTAGGGCTAGTATGGTTCCTGCGAATAAACAGGCAAGATATGTGTAGTGCATACGGTCTTTCTTCTCTTCTAGTCCAAATGATTTTAGAGTTGTTGCGATAACTAGTCCAAAGTTAAGGGCTGCAATAGCGTCCATAGTGTTGTAGCCTTCGGTGAAGCCTTTTAAGAAGGCATTTGATGCGTATGCTTCAACTGGGTTGGCGATATTGACTTCGCCTCTAAATAAGAAGTTTATAAATAATAATACTAATAGTGTTAATAGAGTTGGTGTTAATACTTTACCAATTCTATCTACTAGTTTCTTTGGGTTTAAGCATAGCCATAGTGCTGTTGCGAAGAATAAAAGAGAATAGATTAACATAGCTACATTTAAGTTATAGCTTTCTGGTAAGTATGGGGCAATGGCCATTTCAAAAGGAACTGAGGCAGCTCTTGGAATACCAAGGCCAGGTCCAATTGATAAGTAGATTAGTAGTGTGATTATTACTGCAAATCTTTTGCCTACTTTAGCGCCTAGTTTGTCTAGCCCTTCAAATTTGGCTACAACGATAATGCCTAGTACTGGTAGTATGACGGCAGTGATAATAAAGCCACACATGGCTATCATTGTGGTGTTTCCTGCACTTTGTCCTAAGAATGGCGGAAAGATTAAATTTCCTGCTCCAAAGAACAGTGAGAATAGCATGAAGCTTATTAGCATGATTTGTCTTTTTTCTAATTTCATAATGTCCCCCTATAAACAAAAAAAGCTCATCTCAATGGCTAATCAAATTTTCTGGGGGTTTGTAACTTGGGGGTTTAAACCGGGGGACAAACTTGGGGGTCTGAATAATAATA
>CAKUQM010000014.1 GCA_934675465.1 uncultured Erysipelotrichaceae bacterium
GTATAGATAGTGAATCAAGCACGTTGCCGGTTAGAGAACTCTCGAAAGAGAGTTTTTCTTTTTGTCTAGAATAGCCTCGTTATTATTGGGGGGTTATTTTGGGTTAATTAACAATACTAAAAACTGTATAAGCTTATATAAAATTTGTTCAAATATGAACTAATATTTACTATATAATATTGATGTTATTTAATTTTCAATTTCATAGAATTATTAGCTGATTTAGATAACGATATAAAATATGAGAATTACTTCAAGATTCTAAAAGGAGGGTTAAGAATTTGAATCAATTTCCACATTTATTTGAACCTATTCAAATCGGAAAGACTACCGTAAAGAACCGTATTTTTATGCCACCTATTTCTACAAATATGGCTGACAAAGGTTATGTTACAGATGATTTAGTGGCACACTATTCAGCCAGAGCCAAAGGTGGCGTTGGTCTTATTGTTACTGAAGTAGTTACAGTAGAACCAACCTATGTATACTTACCTGGTGATATGTCTATCTATGATGACAGTTTTATCCCTGGTTGGAAAAAATTAGTTGATGGAGTTCATAAGTATGACGCAAAAATTTTAGCTCAATTATTCCATCCTGCTTATATGGCATTCCCTGTACCTGGTACACCTCAATTAATTGCACCAAGTAATGTTGGACCATATTACGCAAAAAGTGCACCAAGACCTGCAACTGTTGAAGAACTACATACAATCGTTGATCAATTTGGTCAAGCAGCTCACCGTGTACAATTAGCTGGTGGTGATGGTGTTGAAATTCAATGTGCGCATGCTCATGGATTATTAGGTGGCTTCTTAACACCTTTATATAACAAACGTACAGACGAATATGGCGGTAACATCGATGGACGTTTACGTCTATGCTTAGAAGTTATCGAATCAATTCGTAAGTATTGTGGTGATGACTTCATCATTGATGTTCGTATCAGTGGTGATGAATACAGTGAAGGCGGTTTAACATTAAATGACCAAATCTATGTTTCTAAGCAATTAGAAAAAGCTGGTGTTGACTTCATCCATGTTTCAGGTGGTAACACTATTAAACGTGGCTCAAGTATGCCTGCCCCAGGCACTAGTCCTGCCCCACATGCTCATTGTTCAGAAGAAATCAAGAAACATGTTAACATCCCAGTAGCAACTGTAGCTCGTATCAACGAACCATGGATTGCTGAAGAGTTAATCGAAAATGGCAAGTGTGACATGTGCATGATTGGTCGTGCTAACCTTTGCGATAGCGAATTTGCTAATAAGGTATTTGAAGGCAAGGTTGATGATATTCGCCCATGTATCGGCTGTGGTCGTTGTCTAACAGGTATCATGATGGGCAAACGTATTAGTTGCACAGTAAATCCAAGTGTTGAAGATGATACAGTTGAAAAAGCTGCTGAAAAGAAGAAAGTATTAGTTATTGGTGGTGGTCCTGCTGGTATGGAAGCTGCTTATGTAGCACACCAAAGAGGCCATGAAGTTGTATTGTGTGAAAAGTCTAATGAGCTAGGTGGCCAATTAAGAATTGCTGCTGTACCTATCGCTAAACAAGAACTATGCCGCGTAATCAAATATATGAAGAGAAGACTTGATAATGCAGGCATCGAAGTAAGGCTAAATACAGAGGTAGCTGAAGAAATGCTTAACAATGAATTCAAAGATTATGAAATCATTTGTTCATGTGGTGCTATTTCTAAAGAAATCCCTCCATTTAAAGTATTTAAGAATTGCATGACAGCTGATGAAGTACTATCAGGCAGCAAATACCCAGGTAGAAACATTGTTGTTCTTGGTGGTGGCAGTGTTGGCTGTGAAACCGCTGATTTCTTAGCCCCATTAATCAATGACTTATTCCCAATGAACCGTAAGGTTACAATCCTAGAAATGACTAATAGCCTAATGCCAGGTGAAGGTGGTGCTGCTAAGTCTAGACTTACTCAAAGATTGATGCAAAAGGGTGTAAACATCGAAATGAGCGCTCAAGTTACAAAGGTGGATGAAAATACTATCACTTATGTTAAGAATGGCGTAGAACACGTTATTAATGATGCTGATACATTAATTTTCGCAGTTGGTTATACACCTAAGAAGATTGAAATCAATAGTGATAAGGTTCATTATATTGGCGATTGTGACAAGGTTGGAACTTTAAGAGATGCGATTACTCAAGCACATGAGTTAGCAATAAATTTATAAGAGAGAAAATATGACAACCAAATTTTGCGGAGTGATACTTAAAATAAAAGAGGTTAATACTAGGAATAAACCTAGAAAATCAACCTATTATTTCGGATAGCCGTAAATGTTAATTCGTTAGGTTCTAAAAAGAATTTATTCGATGATTCTAAGTTGGCTGTTCCATTCACTTATATTGGTGACTATTCAGGTGAAAGAACTGCTGATATCGCTAGTGTTATCCGTACTGGTTATAAGGTGGCTAACGAAATATAAATGTTTTTATGAAACTGAGTTAGTTTATTACTAACTCAGTTTTTAAAAATTTATTGGGTTTCTTGTGGTTTTTAGAAAAATTTTTAAAAAAAATTAAAAAAATACTTGTATTATTTTGTGGGTATGGTATTATTAATAGGCACTGATAAGAGAAGTGCGATGGGCCTGTAGCTCAGGTGGTTAGAGCGCACCCCTGATAAGGGTGAGGTCGTTGGTTCAAGTCCATTCAGGCCCACCAAAAAACTTAAATATTTACTTGGGGCATTAGCTCAGCTGGGAGAGCGCCTGCTTTGCACGCAGGAGGTCAGCGGTTCGATCCCGCTATGCTCCACCATGTAAATCAATTAAAGCCTTGTGAAAGGCTTTTTTTCGTGTTTATAATATTTATATGATTATTGCAATTATATTAATATTTATATTCTTAGTTGTGGCAGGTATGTCTGTTAAGAACCAAAACAACGAAAGATCCCCTTTTCATGGAGAACGTTTTAGAAGTAATCCATTATTTAGAAGAAAAAGGTAGGAATTTTAAAGTTTATCGTCAATTATATAGTGATGATATGTAAAAGATGTGGAAATAAAGATCCAAGATATTTTTATTATGGTTCAAAAGGCTACTATTGCCGTAAATGCGTTTCTTTTAAAAGAATGTTACTTGAGGATGATTTAAATACTTTTGACTATAATGTTTCTCAAGATAGTTATGAATATAACTTTGATTATCCTTTGACTGTTTATCAACAAGAAATCAGCGATAAATGCGCGTTTAATGTCCAATTTAAAGATGTTTTGTTGAAAGCAGTTTGTGGAGCTGGTAAAACAGAAATCGTTGTAGAAAGTATCTCAAATTACTTAAAAAGAGGTTTAAAGGTTTGTTATGCCATAGCTAGAAGAGAAGTTGTTATTGATTTGTATCAAAGATTTAAGACAATCTTTAATAATGCTGATGTGGTTGCCTTATATGGTGGTCATCATGAGAAGATTTATGGTGATTTGATTATATGTACAACCCATCAATTGTTTAGATACTATCAAAACTTTGATTTGTTGATACTTGATGAGGTTGATGCCTTTCCCTTATCCGGCAATAAAGAACTAATGCATATAGCTTTAAATAGTTGTAGGGGGCATATTATCTTTTCAACGGCTACTACTAATGATTTCTTAAATGACACACTCAAGGACAGGGATTATATTGAACTTAATCTATTTGTAAGACCTAGTCTTAAACCTTTGATAGTGCCTACTGTTAAATATAATTTTAAATTAATATTAATTTTTGAATTGTATGTCTATCTTAAGAAAATGAAGAATCAATGTATAATCTTTGTCTCTAGTAAACAGCTATGTTTATTACTATATCGATTATTCAAGAAACTGATCAATTGTACCTATGTCTATTCTGATTTGGAAGATAGGGATAAGAACATTATGGCCTTCAAGGATAAAAAGTTTCAATTTATCTTTGCGACTACAGTTTTAGAAAGGGGAATCACCATTAAAGATGTAAATGTGGCCGTTCTGATATTTAATAAACAAGTATTTGATAAGAGTAGCTTAGTTCAAATGCTTGGAAGAGTAGGTAGAAACTTCAATAACCCATATGGAGAAGCTTATATCTTAAGTAGTGTATATGATAAAGAAATTACCTTGGCAATAGATGATATAGAGGAGGCTAATAGAAAATATGAATTGTCTGTATTGTGATAAGGTGATTAAACATTACTCTTTGTATGATTTGTTCATAGAAAAGGACTTATTGTGTGATACATGCCGCAAAGAACTTAATTTAAAGATAGAAAAGTTTAATGTTGAAGAACTGAAATGTGTTTGTTTATATAAATATGATTCTTTATTTAAAACATTATTACTTCAATATAAAGAATGTTACGATGAGGCCTTGTGTGATGTATTTTTATACAAAGTAGAATTATTAATAAAACTAAAATATCTAGGATATAAGGTGGTATATGCGCCAAGCAGTGAGGATAAAAGGAACAAGAGAGGTTTTGATCATTTGAAGTTGATATTTGATAGATTAGGTTTTGAAACCGTGAAGGTTGAGAAAAAGCACGAGTATATCCAAGAAGGAAAAAGTTTAAATGAAAGAAAACAAATGATAGATAACTACTATTATGATGGAGAACATATAGATAAATTATTAATCGTTGATGATGTATGTACAACCGGTTCTACACTACTTGGGATATATAAGGCTTTTAAATGTAAAACGAATGCAATAAATGCTCTAGTTTTAGCAAAGGTTTAAGAAAACGCTTTCAGTTTTGAAAATTATTGTATAATTAAGAAAAGGAGAGCGGGATATTCTCATGCAAGGAGTAGTTAAACGTTTTAACAAGACTAAGGGTTTTGGCTTTATCACATGTGATGATGGTCAAGATGCTTTCTTCCATTATTCTGAATTAGTCATGGACGGGTTTAAGACTATAGAAGAAAGTTCAAAGGTAGAATTTGACTTGGTGGAAGGCGAAAGAGGCCTTCAAGCCCATAATATAAAGAAAGTAGATTAGGTTTTATATCGTGGTTAAAAGATAGACTTAGGTTTATCTTTTTTTCTTCTTAGCACTCGTATAAATAAGGAATTTCAGCTATTATGGTACAATAAGACGGATAGAAGAGGTTTTCGTATGGGATTATTTGATAAATTATTTAATACAGATAAAAAAATCTTAGCTGAGGTTGAAGCTCAAGTAAAGCCAACATTAAATTATGAAAATGAAATGGCTGCTTTAAGCGATGAACAATTAAAGGCTAAGACACAAGAATTTAAAGATAGACTTACAAAAGGCGAAACACTTGATGACATAATGTGCGAAGCTTTTGCGGTAGTAAGAGAAGCAGCCAAAAGAGTGATTGGTGAATTCCCTTATTTTTGTCAATTAGAAGGTGCTTGTGTTTTACAACGTGGTGATATCGCTGAAATGAAAACAGGTGAAGGTAAGACTTTAACATCTGTTATGGCGGTATATCTAAATGCACTAAGTGGCAAGGGCGTTCATGTTATTACAGTAAATGAATACTTGGCACAACGTGATGCGCAGTGGATGGGTCAAATCCATAAGTTCTTAGGCTTGACTGTTGCGGTTAACTTAAGATCTATGACTCCAGCTGAAAAAAGAAAAGCATATCTTTGTGATATTACCTATTCAACATGTTCTGAAGTTGGTTTTGATTATCTAAGAGATAACATGGTTACTCGTGTTGAAGATAGAGTATTAAGAGAACTAAACTTTGCGTTAGTCGATGAAGTTGACTCTATTTTGATTGATGAATCAAGAACTCCATTAATCATTTCAGGTAGCCAAAGACAAACTGCTAACTTATATGTGAATGCTGATAGATTTGTAAAGAGACTTCATGAAGATGAAGATTATGAAATCGATATTAAGGGCAAGAATATCCAATTAACTGAGGAAGGTATCGCTAAGGCTGAAAAAGCATTCAAAGTAAATAATATCTATGATCCCGAAAATACTGCATTAGTACACTATATTGCTCAAGCTTTAAAGGCTAACTATATCATGCATAATGATGTTGACTATGTAGTTGAAGAAAATCAAGTAGTTATCGTTGACCAAAATACTGGTCGTAAGATGCCAGGTAGAGAGTGGTCTGATGGTTTACATCAAGCTATTCAAGCCAAGGAAAATGTTCCGATTAAGAGTGAAACAGTTACTATGGCAACTATCACTTATCAAAATTTCTTTAGACTTTACAACAAGCTAGCTGGTATGACCGGTACTGCAAAGACCGAGGAAGAAGAATTCTTATCAATCTATAACATGCGTGTTGTAGAGATTCCTACAAATAGACCAGTGGCAAGAAAAGATGAACCTGATTTAATCTTTGGTACTAAGAAGGCTAAATATAATGCCTTGATTAATGAAATTATCGAGCTTCATAAAAAGGGCCAGCCAGTACTAGTTGGTACTATTTCAGTTGAAACCAGTGAACTTCTTTCTAAGATGTTAAAGGAAAGAAGAATTAGACATGAAGTATTGAATGCTAAGAATCATGCTCGTGAAGCTGAGATTATTAAGAATGCTGGTCAAAAGGGTGCTGTTACTATCGCAACTAATATGGCAGGTCGTGGTACTGATATTAAGTTAGGCGAAGGCGTTAAGGAACTTGGTGGTTTAGCGGTTCTAGGCAGTGAAAGACATGAATCTAGACGTATTGATAATCAGTTAAGAGGTAGAAGTGGTAGACAGGGTGACCCTGGTTATTCACGTTTCTATGTATCTTTAGAAGATGAATTGATGGTTCGTTTCGGTAGTGATAGAATGCAGGGATTATTTAATCAAATGGGTGATATGCCAATCGAGAATAAGACTGTTTCTAAGGCTATTTCAAGTGCTCAAAAGCGTGTTGAGGGTATTAACTTTGATGCTCGTAAAGCATTACTTGATTATGATGATGTTATGCGTCTACAAAGAGAGACGATGTATGAACAAAGAAACTATATTCTTGAACACGATGATATTCATTCAGTAATCGAAGATATGTATAAGAGGGTTATGTCTCGTATCGTGAGTGAACATACGACTCATGATGGTAAGAAGGATGTAGTTGATTATGCAGGTATTGTGGATTCGCTTAAGGTAATTGGATCTGAAGTTAAGGAAGATGATATTAACAATTTGGATCCAAATGAATGTATTGATCGTTTAGTTGAGATTACTTTTGGTGCTTACAACAAGAAAATTGAAGAGTTTAAGGATCAAATTAAGCCACTTGAGAAGACTATGGTTTTAAGAACTTTAGATAGAGCTTGGGTAAATCATATCGATGTTATGTCTAAATTAAGAGATGGTATCGGTCTTAGAAGTTATGCTCAAAATAATCCTTTACAAGCTTATGTTGAAGAGGGTTATGAGTTGTTTGAGACAATGATGAATTCTATTTCTGATCAAGTTGTTGTTTTCTGCAACAATGTCAAGATTGAAAGGAAGGATGCATAATGGAATTATATGAGATGAAGCAAGGGCTTAACGCCGCTTCTAAAAAGCTTATAGAGCTTGGGAGTTCACTTTGACTTAGCTAAATTAAGTCAAAGAGTAAGTGAATTAGATAAGTTACAAGAGGCTGAGGATTTCTGGAATGATACCAAGAAGGCTCAGACAATCATTAAAGAAGCTAATATCGATAGGAATCTATTGAGTACCTATGATAAGAATAAGAAGACTTTAGATGATTTGGGAGCTTCTATTGATGAGTTATCAAAGGACTATGATGAAGATTTAATGGCACTTGTTGAAGATGACTATGATAGTGCTATGAAACAGTTTAGCGATTTTGAGATGCAGGTCTTGTTGTCTAATGACTATGACCATGCCAATGCGATATTAGAAATTCATCCAGGTGCTGGTGGTACTGAGTCTCAAGACTGGGCTTTAATGTTGTTTAGAATGTATCAAAGATATGCTCAAAAAAATGGTTATGGCTTTGAGGTTCTAGACTATGAAGATGGTGATGAAGCAGGTCTTAAGTCTTGTAGTGTTCTTATTAAGGGTGATTTAGCCTATGGCTATTTAAAGGGCGAAAGCGGAGTACATCGTCTTGTTCGTATTTCACCATTTGATGCCAATAGCAGAAGACACACGTCATTCGCATCAATTGAGGTTACACCTGAATTTAATGATGAGATTGATATCACTATTGATGATAAGGACTTAGAGGTTGATACAATGCGTTCTAGTGGTGCTGGTGGTCAACATATCAATAAGACTGATAGTGCTGTTAGAATTAAACATATTCCAACTGGTATTGTGGTTTTCTCACAAACTGAGAGAAGCCAGATTCTTAATCGTGAAAGATGTATGACTGTATTAAAGTCAAAGTTGTACCAAAGGGCGATTGAGGAAAGAGAGGCTGAAAAGCGTGCTCTAAAAGGGGAACAAAAGAAGATTGAATGGGGTTCTCAGATTAGGTCTTATGTTTTCTGTCCTTATACACTAGTGAAGGATCATCGTACTAATGAGGAAGAGGGTAATATAAATAAGGTTATGGATGGGGATATTTCAAAGTTCTTGTTCGCTTATTTAAAGTCTCAAATATAAAAATGTAATTTTTGTGAAAATGCTACTTGATTGCTAGCATTTTTTTATTATAATAAGGTTATTGTCTATAAAACAATTAGTTTAGTAACACTAAACATAGGGAAGGGGGATTGCTTGGATATAGGAAAAAGATTAAAAGCGTTGAGAACTAAGAGTGGCTTGACTTTAGAAGAGTTGGCCTCCAGATGCGAGCTTACCAAGGGCTTTTTGTCGCAACTGGAAAATAATCTAACGTCCCCGAGTATCTCTACTTTACAAGATATTACCGAGGTGTTAGGTGTTAGCTTAGAAACTTTTTTTAAAGAAGAGAAAGAGGAACAGATACGTTTCAATTCAGATGATTATTTTGTGGATGAGAAGGAAAAGTCGACAATTACTTGGTTAGTTCCTAATGCACAAAAGAATGAGATGGAACCGATTCATTTGACTTTACAGTATAAGGGTGAATCAAATGAGATAGAGCCTCATGAGGGAGAAGAATTTGCCTATGTTTTGGAAGGCAAGGTAGATTTGATTGATCTCAATAGTAAGAAGAAGATTACTTTAAAAAAAGGTGAAACATTTTATTTAAAGGGCAATTTTAGTCATAAGATTGTCAATAATTCAAAGCAGGTGGCTGAGATCATATGGATTACAACACCACCGTTATTTTAAGGGGAGAAAATGGAAAAATTAATTGAGTTTAGAAATATCGTCAAGGAATTTGATGGTCAAATTGTTTTAAAGGGTATTAACCTTGATATTTATAAGAACGAGTTTGTTACTTTGCTAGGTCCTTCAGGCTGTGGTAAGACAACATTATTAAGAATCCTTGGTGGTTTCTTGGATTGTGATGAGGGCAGTGTTATTTTTAATGGTGAAGAAATTTCTAAGACACCAGCATATCATCGTCCTATTAATACTGTTTTCCAAAAGTATGCGTTGTTTCCACATTTGAATGTTTATGAAAATGTTGCTTTTGGTTTAAAGATTAAGAAAGTGCCTAATGACTTGATTGAACCTAAGGTTAATAGAATGATTGGTCTTGTAGGTCTTGATGGTTTCCAAAACAAAGATGTTACTTTATTGTCTGGTGGTCAACAACAAAGAGTTGCGATTGCTAGAGCTTTGGTTAATGAACCAGATGTATTGTTGCTAGATGAACCTTTAAGTGCTTTGGATGCTAAATTAAGAAAAGAGATGCAACAAGAATTAAAGCGTATTCAACAAGAAGTAGGTATCACTTTCATCTTTGTTACACATGATCAAGAAGAAGCTTTAACTATGTCTGATAAGATTGTGGTTTTAAAGGATGGTGTTATTGAACAAATCGGTACTCCTACTGAGATTTATAATGAGCCAAAGAATAAGTATGTTGCGAAGTTTATTGGAGACTCAAATATTGTTGATGGCATCATGAAAAAGGATTATCTTGTTAATTTTGATAAGGAAGATTTCAAGTGCGTTGACTATGACTTTAAGCCAAATGAACCAGTTGATGTCATTATTAGACCTGAGGACATTGAGATCAAGAAGAAGAATATGGGTAAGATGAATGGCCAGGTAATTTCAGTATTATTCAAGGGTGTTCATTATGAAGTAATTGTAGAAACAAAGCGTGGTGCTGCTAAGACTATTAAGTTACATGTTTTTGATGATAAGGACGTTGTTAATAGTGAGGCTAATGAGAACATGCATGCTACTGATTTCATCATGGATATCGAAGATGTTGAGGCTTTAAATGATTCAGAATTAATTCAAAGAGCGAATGCCCAAGCATGGAATCCAGATACTAATGAGGATATCTTGATTAGCACTGTTGAAAGTGAAATCAAGGAAGAGGCTGGTAGTTATCCTGTAACATTCAAGACTGATGCGGGTACAAGCATTACTATTAATGTTTCTGTTGTTGTTCCTCGTGTAAACAAGGATAAGGAAGATAATATCGGTATTCAGGCTTTTGATGTTTATAAGTCAGTTGATGAAATTAAAGAGTCTATGGCGATTTCTTATGACTTACAAACTTGGGCTGATGCTTATGCATGGTATTTGGATACAGATGAGAAGGTTGAGATTGATGATGTTCGTTTCAACTTTGATCCAAATGAGATTACGGCAGGAGATTATGATGTAACTTTCGTTACTGAGGGTAGAACTTATAAGATTCATACTACTAGTGTTCAAAAAGAGGGCAGTGTTGTCTCTATTGATTTTGAACCAGATGCAATTCATGTAATGGAAAAGAGTATCGGGTAATGAAGAGTTTTAGAAGACTTGTTTACCCATATATGGTGTGGGCGTTCATTATTATTGTTTTGCCAATGTTGATTATGCTATTTTATGCGTTCACCATTGATGGCAATAGTGTTTTGAATGTTAAATTTTCTTTTGATAACTTTGTAAGATTCTTTAGTGATCCTATCTTCTTTAATGTTTTATTAAGAAGTATAAAGATCGCCCTAGTTACAACAGTTATTTGTATTGTGGTTGGTTATCCTGCTGCGTATTTTATTTCAAGTTTAAAGCCTAATTCACAGGCCTTGATGGTATTGATGGTTACTTTGCCTCAACTTATCAATATGCTAGTTAGAACTTATGCTTGGCGTGGTATTTTGTTGAATACTGACTTTGGCCCTGAGTTAAAGATTTATATTGGTATGGTTTATAACTTCTTACCTTTCATGATTCTTCAAATCTATACTTCTTTGGCTAAGATGGATAAGTCATTATTAGTAGCAGCTATGGACTTGGGCTGTGATAGTGTTAAGGCTTTCTTAAAGGTTACTTTACCATTAAGTGTTCCTGGCATTATTTCAGGTATTACTCTTGTATTCTTGCCGGCTGTAAGTAGTTTCTTTATTCCTAAGTTGTTGGGTGGTGGTTCTTATGTTCTTGTTGGTAATTTGATTGAGAACTATTTCATTACTACTGGTGACTGGAATTTTGGTGCGGCTGTAAGTTTGATTATGACTGTGGTTATTTTGATTAGTATGTATTTTACTAGAAAACTAGATTATGATAAGGAGAATCGCTAATGAAGAAGAAGTTTGATTTTAGAAAGCTTTATTTAGCTTTAATTATTATTTTCTTTTATGCGCCTATCGTATATGTAATTTTCTTCTCTTTTAATTCATCTAGATCTTTGACTACTTTTACAGGTTTCTCTTTAAGATGGTATGAGAAGATGTTTAGATCACGTAGCATGATGGAGTCTGTCTACTATTCAGTGATTATTGCGGTTATTGCGACTATTGTGTCTACTATTGTTGGAACTTTGGCTTCAATTGGTTTAAGTAAGTCTAAAAGACTAGTTAGGGAAGTGGTTACTCAGGTTAATAATCTTCCTATGCTTAATCCGGATATTGTTACTGCGATTGGTTTTATGTTGTTTTTCTCAAGTTTACAAATTCCAACTGGTTTTGGGACTTTGTTGTTAGCACATATTGCCTTCTGTATTCCTTATGTAATGTTGTCAGTTACACCAAAGTTAAGACAGCTTGATGATAATTTGGCTGAGGCAGCATTAGACTTGGGTTGTACACCTTTACAAGCTTTGACTAAGGTTATTCTTCCTCAAATCAAGGAAGGTGTGTTCTCTGGTGCTTTGGTTGCCTTTATGATGTCTTTTGATGACTTCGTAATTTCTTACTTTACTACAGGCCCGGGAATCAATAACATTTCTACTTATGTTTATTCTACAAGTAAGCGTATTAATCCTAGTATTAACGCTTTAAGTACTTTGATTGTTTTAGGTATTACCGTTATACTTATAGTGGTTAATGTGATTCCGATGTTAAGACAAAGGAGACTAAAACATGAGAAAGTTATGTAGTATATTGTTGGTTTTAATATTATTGAGTGCTTGTGTTAAAACTAATTACAACAATGGTGAATTGAATATCTTCATGCCTGGTGAGTATATCAGTGATGAGGTAGTTGAACAGTTCGAGTATGAATACGGGGTTAAGGTTAAGATTACTTTGTTTGATACAAATGAATCAATGTATACAAAATTATTAACTAATACTTCAAGTTATGACATCATTCTTCCAAGTGATTATATGATTGAAAGATTGATTAATGAGGATATGCTTCAAAAGTTAGATAAGTCTAAGCTCCCATGTCTTGAGTACTTATATGATGGTGTTAAGAATATGGATTATGATCCTGATAATGATTATTCGGTTCCATATTTTTGGGGCAATGGCGGTATTGTCTATGATAGTACCATTGTTGATTCCAAAGATGTAGAAACTGAGGGTTGGGCTGTTTTGAAGAATACTAAGTATAAGGGTCAAATCTATATGTATGATTCTATTAGAGATATTTTCATGGTTGCGTTTAAGGATTTGGGCTATTCAATGGGTACTAATGATCCAAAGGAAATTAACGATGCCTATAACTGGTTGGTAGATGTAGCTAAGACTATGGCTCCTGCTTATGCGACTGATGAGTGTATTGATGGTTTGGCTTATGGTGAGAAGGCTATGGGCTTTATGTATTCAGGTGATGCAGCTTATATCTTGTCTGAGAATGAAAATATGAGGTATTATGCACCAGATGAGGGTACTAACTATTTCGTTGATGCGATGGTTATTCAAAAGGGTGCTAAGAATGTTGAGAATGCTTATAAGTTTATGAATTATATTACAGACTATGATGCAGCTTTTGAGAATAGTTTGTATGTAGGTTATGCTTCTGTTAATAAGGAAGTCTTACGTGATTTGACTTTACCGGATGGTGATTTTGATGGTAATGAGGCTTATATTCCTCGTGATAGGAATAGTCATGATGAGGTTTTCCATAATAATGAGAAGCAATTAGCTACTATTTCAGAGCTTTGGGTTAAGGTTAAGAATCATTAGGAGTGTATTTTGCACTCCTTTCTTATAAAATGTAGATATGGCACTATTTTTAGATACATTTTTTTATGAATTTGATTATTTCTTTTTAAAGCTGTTCCATGAATTAGCTTTAATAGCCGGTAATGTGTTAACACCTATTAGCAAGTTTTTGGCGGTTACTGGTAATGTACCTTTTCTTGTTGCGTTTTATATTGGAGTAATCTTATTGTTTATTCCTAAATATAGAAAGTATGGAATAGTGATGATTACATCTATTGTCATAGGGGCTATTTTAACCAATTTGGCAGTCAAACCTGTTGTCTTTAGAATGAGACCTTATCAAAGTAACGTTTTGGAATTTAGACAATGGTGGGAGTTTGTAGGTTGTGCAACAGAGGCTGATTCTTCTTTCCCTAGTGGCCATACAACTGCAGCTAGCGCAGCTTCACTTGGTTTCTTTTTAATAAGTAAACGTAAGAGAATAAATTGGGTTGTGCTTTTATATCCAATTATCATGGCATGTTCAAGAGTTTATCTTTGTGTTCATTATCCAAGTGATGTCTTAGCTGGTTTGATTGTTGGTTCTATTGCGGCAATATTGGCGTACAATTTGATTAATTATATATACACAAAAAGAAGGCTTGCGTAGTCTTCTTTTTGTACTATAATAAATTTAGTTTTCAGGGCAGGGTTAGATTCCCGATCGGTGGTTATACCCCACGAGCGTAAGCTGAACTTGTGTGATTCAAGTGGCGACAGTACAGTCTGGATGGAAGGAGATTTTTTTATGTTGAAGACTAATTCTAAAACACATTTTATAGTGTGTATCGCAATACTTGGCGCTTTGTCAGGTGTTTTAATGTTGTTGGAGTTTCCACTTCCAATAGCTCCACCTTTCTATAAGGTTGATTTATCTGATGTGGCAGCTTTGATTGGTGGCTTTGGCTTAGGACCTATGGCTGGTGTTCTTATTTGTTTAGTTAAAGTACTTATTTCTATTGTCTTAGATGGTACTAAAACAGCTTTTGTGGGTGAGTTTGCAGCATTTTTAATGGATGGAACATTCGTCTTTGTCTCAAGTCTTATCTATCAAAAGAAGCATGATAAGAAGGGCGCTATTATTTCATTATTATGTGGTGTAATTGCCTTAACTTTAATGGGTATGGTAGCTAATTATTATTTAATGGTTCCAGCTTATGTTAAGTTTATGAATTTTCCATTAGAAGCTATTATTAGTATGGGTAGCGCAATCAATGCCAATGTTAATTCTTTATGGACGCTAATTCTATTCTGTACAGCACCATTTAATCTTGTTAAGGGTTTAATTATTAGTGTGTTAACGTTTGTCTTATATAAGCGTGTATCACCATTATTAAAGTAATTAAAAAATACTTCATATGAAGTATTTTTTAATTAGTCTTTCTTTTCAGTTTTAGTCTTAACTTTTTCTAAGAAACCAATCATCTTATCTAGACTCTTATCAGCGATGTCTAGAGCACCCATTTTAACATCTTTGATAGTTTGTTGAGTTTCAGGCTTGTTGATAAAGTCGACGATTGAGTCTTTAATGTCAGTGGCTACTTTGATGGCACCTTGGACATTTTCATTTTCTACAAACTTTTCCATTGTTGATTTACCAATGTTATCGTTGTCGATTTTTACATATTTGGCATCAGTTCCTGGTTTGATTTCTTCAAATTTAGCGAAGGCAAAGTTTGCGGCTTGTTTACACTTTTCATCAACTCTGTCTAAGAACTTGTTTAGTTCGTCTTCGTCTTTAATTTGTTCAACGACATTTCTTAGCTTAATTCCTGCTTCATCGATAGTACCGATTGTCTTTTCAGCTACAGTTTTGATTTTTAAAGCTTCATCTTCGTTAGCGTCTTGTAGTTTTCTATTTGCGGCATCTTTAATGTCACCGACAATTTCTTGCATATTCTTAATTGTTTCATCAAATCTACTCATTATATGCACCTCCACATATAATTATACTATTAAAAATATTGTATAATTGTTGTCATGAGAAGAAATGGAAGCGGATTTGGTTTTTTTGGTTTAATATTATTTTTTATGATTTTTGGTGATCTTATTGGTGGGATTACGGTTGCATTGATGTCACTTATTCCTTTGGGCGCTATTGGTCTTTTGGTTTATTCGATTGTTAAGGGTGGTGATTCTAATAAGAAGAATGATTTTAGAAGAGCTGTACCTAAGAAAAAGGCATATTCTATGAAGAATGGTGATTTGAATAAGATTGACAAGAAACTTGCGAATTATTTTAAGCATAATATTTCTTTGCCAGTAGTTGATGATATTTCTTTGACAACACAATCTGGTAAGTTTACAACAGCTGATCAATTGTATCTTACTTATAAGGATGAGAAGATTTGTAAACTGGGTGAATTTAATTCACAATATGGTGATGTTTATAAGAAGATCATGGACTTGTTGCTGGTGTTTTCTACTAAGGATGAGGATTTCTTGAAGGCTGAGGTTAAGGTAGATGAGTCTAAGAAGAAGAATAAGTTGAGTAGTGGTGAGAAGTATATTGAGCGTATTAATGAGCTTAATAATTCTATTCCACAAGAGGAAATAACTAATGGTTTGTATCAAACTTGCGATCTTTTGAAGCAATTAAATTATTTGACTGAGAATAAGGATGATAATCCTAAGGTTACTAAGCTGTATGATTATTATTTGCCTATTCTAGTTTCGGCTTTAGAGAAGTATAAGAAGCTACAGGATTCTAAGGTGATTAATGATGATTTTAAACAGACTGAGGCTGGTTTGATCAAGACTATTGTGCTTATTAATGAGGCTTTGAAGACTATTATCGGAAGTATGCAAGAAGATGATTATATGAATATTAATGCGGATGTGAGTACTTTACAATCTTTATTAAAGAAGGATGGTTATGGAAGTGATCCGTTTGGGAGTGATAAATAATGGTTGATCAAGATATTTATAAAATTGTTGAGCAGATGAATAAGAATAAGGAGTCTACTAATTCTAAGGTGGATGAGATTTTTGATATGTTGGATTCTATTAAGGCTGAGCCTAATAATTCAAGCGTTTCATATAATTCTAATTATTCAAGTGCGACAAAACGTTCTTTGTCTGATTTAAAGAATAGTATTAAGCCTGTTAAGAAGCCAATTTTTCCAAATGAAATAAATGTTTACGAGAATCGTTCTGACTGTTTTATAAATATTCTTAAAGAGGTTGTTTATACTGACGATAATAATGTTGATTATGTTAAGGGTCATCGTGATGCTTTAGAGAAGTATTATACGGTTGCTGGTAATAATGTGAAGGACTTGTCTATTGTGGAAGGACAGGTTAATGATGAATTGAAGAATAGAAGTAGGGCTAATGCAGCTGATATGTATGCAAGAGGCTATTATGATGGACTTGAGTATGTGTCTAGGGCTTTGGTAACTTCTAAGAATCTTGTTAGTAAGAAAATTTATCAAAAATTATTAAGTGAGTTGGGTTAATGAAAAAAGAAGATAGAGAGAAGCTTTTAGAAGAAGTTTTAAATAAGAGAAGAAATATCAGCATTGATGAGTCAATGAAGATTATTGAGTCAACTGAAAATGAGTTGAATCGTCTTTTGAGTGCTAATAAGAAGGATATTAATGATTTAGTTAAAGAGAATAATGATGTTTCTAGTGAGGTTTACCTTTCTTCTTTAAAGAAAGAGATGGAGTCGGACTTAGGTACTGCTATTGAGGCTCCTGAGAATGTGGTGGTTGGTAAGGCTTCTAAGGAAGTTTTTGATAAGATTAATAAAGAATTAAAAGAGAAGGTGATTGGTCAAGATAAGGCTTGTGATGATTTGACTATAGCCTTTAGAAGACCTTATGTTGTTGGCAGTGATCCTAGGTCAATTAGAAGTTCTATTATTGTCTATGGTAGTAATGGAACAGGTCGCCATTTGATGGTGGAGACGATGGCTAAGTTGCTTCATAAGTATGGTTTAACCGTCTCTAGTGAAGTATGTAAGCTTGATATGAAAAGGTATCAATCTAGTTCGCAAGAGATTTTGTTTCTTCAGGACTTGTATGTTGCCTTAAGTGGTCGTAATCCGATTATTTTAATCGAGAACAATAAGGAGAGTTCTCCTGTCTTTAATATGATGTTGAGTGATTTGGTTCTAAGTGGTAAGGTGCTTTTGAATCAAAGATATACTTTTGTGAATAATCAATTGCAGGAGGCTACTTCTAAGTTGAGTAAGGATGTGATTGATCATTTAGATGGCAATAATAAGACTTTAGTGTTTATCACAAATGATAAGCCTAGTAAGTTGTTAGATGTCTTTGGTAAGTCTTTTGTGGAAAAGGTTGAGGATAAGGTTCAAACTTCTTTGTTAAAAGAGGATGCACTTAAAAAGATTGTTGATGGCTTATTGGAAGAATTAGAGACAAAGAGTGAGACTCAGTTCGAGTTGGATTTAGTTATTGAAGATAATATCAAGGATTATCTTTTGAAGAATTATGAGCCTAATAATGGTGTTGATTCTTTAACTCCAATTATCGATAAGATTTATAGGGGTCTTGTGAATATTACTTTGAAGGATAATGATATCGATGTCTTAACTTTAAAGTATGATGGTTCGATTAAGGCTTTATATAAGGATGAATCTTTTGACTTGGATATTGAGGATGATGTGTCTAAGGAGAGAGAAGAGATTCAAAGAGAATTGGATGAGATTGTTGGTCTTAAGAATGTTAAGGATTATTTGTTGTCTTTAGAGGATCATATTAAGATTACTCAGATTCGTAAACAAAAGGGTCTAAAGACAGCAGAGGTTTCTAAGCACATGATTTTTACTGGTAATCCAGGTACTGGTAAGACTACTATTGCGCGTATTGTGTCTCGTATGATGAAGGCTTGTGGTATTTTGAAACAGGGCCAATTGGTTGAGGTTACAAGAGCTGATTTGGTTGGTAAGTATGTAGGGCATACAGCTCCGCTTACTATGAATGTGATTAATAGTGCTTTGGGTGGTGTTTTGTTTATAGATGAGGCTTATTCGTTATATAGGGGTAAGGATGATTCTTTTGGTCTAGAGGCTATTGATACTTTGGTTAAGGGTATGGAAGATCATCGTGATGATTTGATTGTCATACTTGCAGGTTATTCAAAAGAGATGGAAGAATTCTTGACGGCTAATTCGGGTTTGAAGTCTAGATTTGCGAATATTATTCATTTTGATGATTATACTGGTGAAGAGATGATGCTGATTGCCAAGAGTATTGCCAAGTCTAAGGGTTACTATATAGCAGATGAGTTGACTAAGCCTTTAACTGATTACTTTACAATTATTCAGGGTAAGGATGATCCTAATAGTGGTAATGGTCGTTTGGCTCGTAATAAGGTTGAAGAGGCTATTTTGAAACAGTCTAAGCGTTTATTGGATAATCCTGATGATGATATTAGTGAATTGAAGCTTGTTGATTTTAATTTAGATGATGAATAAAGGATGGGTAACTGTCCTTTTTTAGTTGCTTACTGCGATTTTTGTACAGATAAGTTATGAATGAATTTTATTTTATATGGGAGCTTGCTGAAAGAGGAATTTTTGAGCCAATTAATGAGATTGAATTAGATTGGAAAAGATGATTGTTTTTAAATAGTGAAAAAAATAGTGAAAATTTAGTGAAATGTCTTTATTTGAGATATATATAGTATAATTAATACAGATAATACAGATAGGGAGGTACTGATATGAAAAAGACTGTATTAATTATTGTTAGTATGTTGTTGTGTCTGTTTGGTTGTCAAAAAGATGAACCAAAAGAATTTAATGCTGGTATCACTTCTCTAGAAGTTGTTGAGGATGAAGGTGTTTGGAATTTCAAATTAGATGTAAATGATTATGAAGACAAGAAGATTGTGTTTACTTTGCATACATTAAAGGAAGACGGCGTTCGGGAATCAAAGGAAATTCATGTCTTTTCATTAAAAGATAATACTTATAAGTTTGGCATTGGTTTTACAAGTGAAGATAAGACTGTTTCTGATATTTTGTATTCTACAATCGATATCTATGAGTATGATAATGATTTAAATGTTCTTGGAAAATATAATTATGATCGCTATATTCCTTTTAATTGTGTTGGCTATAATGTTGCTGCTTTCTTTGAAGGAACAAGAGAATTTAAACTAGATGAAGAAGTAATAGTTTATGGTGAATATTCAGCAGGTGATGATGTTGGTGAACCTGATACTAATGTTTTGTTTAATGAGGATTTTGTAGAAAACTTTAAGTATGACAATGCCGAAATTCTTACAATGAAGATTGTTAAATAAATCACTTCTTTTATATAATGTAAGAAAGAAAAGGGATAAAAATATGCTTACGTATAATCTGCACAGGTATAAGAATGGTGATGTAGCACTTTAATCATAATTTTAAAAGAAAGGATTTTTGATATGAAGAAAGTTACATTAATATTAATAAGTTTACTGTTATGCCTATGTTTAGTAGGCTGCGATGATGATCATGATGATGTTGTAGATAATGATTCAGATGATGTTGTAGAAGTTGAAAATACTATTACACCATTAGAAGATAAGAAGATTACTGGCTATAACAGTTTTGATATTTTTCCTTATAAGTTAAATGTTGATGAAGTCACTAATATTACTCTTAGAAGAAATTTCTATGAAAATGGTACATGGACTTCTGAAGACTGGGTAATTATGAAGGAAGATTGGATTGCAGAGGTTGGTTTAGATGGTGGATCTTTTATCTTTGGCTTAGGTGTTAATACTTATCCTGAACTGCACAATTCCGAACTGGATATTGATAATCTTCCTACAACTCTTATTTATTATCAGTTTGACGATGATTTAAAGGTAGAAACTAGAATTACAGGTTCAATACCTATCAGTTTTAAAGGTATGACTGGTGTTTCAACTTCTTGGCTACCAGAAGCCCGTAAAATTGTAGATGGTGAAGAATTGGTTATTTTGGCTATGTTTGGAACAAGTGGTAATATGTTAACTTCACCAGGTAGCGATGTGTTTGATGGTGAATATCAGAAACAAGGTGATTTAGTATATGATAAAGCTATTGTGATTACTTTAATAATTACTTATAAAGGATAATGAGCTACGTGCTCATTTTTCTTTTTTAATGAAAAATGTATAATTATAGGCATGTTAAACGATACTATATGTGCGATTAGTACTAGTCTTAAGGATGGTGCTATATCTATTGTAAGATTATCTGGTGATGATACTTTTAGGATTATCAAGAAGATAAGTGATATTAAGAAAATTGAGGCCAATAAGATTAAGTATGGTCATATCTTTGATAATGGGGAGATGATTGATGAAGTTTTAATCTCTTTCTTTGTGGGTCCTAAATCTTTCACAAGAGAGGATATGGCAGAGATTAATTGTCATGGTGGTGTATATGTTACACGTCTTATACTTAATCTGTTGTTGGCAAATGGGGCAAGACTTGCTGAGCCTGGTGAGTTTACTAAGAGGGCTTATTTAAATGGCAGAATTGATTTAAGTGAGGCTGAGTCAACAAATGATTTGATTAACGCAACAAATCATCTACAGGCAAAGAGTGCTATTAAGGGTATTAATGGTTCTATCGAAAGATTATTAAGTCCTTTGATGGAAGAGATTAAGACGGTTATTGCCCAAATTGAAGTGAATATTGATTATCCTGAATATGAGGATGTTTTAGAGATGACTAATGAATTAGTTAAACCTCATATTAATAAGTGGATTAAAGAGATGAAGGATATGATTAATAAGGCTGATCGTTTTAGAGTGGTTAAAGATGGTATTAAGACGGTTATTGTTGGTAAGCCTAATGTTGGTAAGTCATCTTTATTGAATGCCTTGTTAGAAAAAGAAAAAGCTATCGTTACAGATATTGCAGGTACGACAAGAGATTTGGTTGAAGGTGTAGTTAAGCTTGATAATATTACTCTTAATTTAATTGATACTGCTGGTATTAGAGATAGTGAAGATATTATTGAACAAATTGGTATTGAGAAGTCTAAGGAAGCTTTAAAGGAAGCTGACTTGGTTATCATGGTTCTTGATGGCAATAATATCGATGAACAAGATGAAGAATTATTGAAGTTAACAAGTGATAAGAAGCGTGTTGTTGTATACAATAAGAAGGACTTGAAAAAACATGAGGGTATTAATATTTCGTGTTTAAATAATGATATTAAGGAGCTTGTTGATTATTTGAATAATGAATATAAAGAGGATATTTCTTTAGTTGATGAGGATATCTTAAATAATGAAAGACAAATTTCATTGATGCGTAAGGCTTTGATGAGTTTGGATAATATGTTAATAGATATTGATGAGATTTCACTTGATATTGTGATGCTTAATCTTGAGGAAGCATTCCATTATTTGTGTGAGATAGTAGGAAAGGATTATCAGGAAGATCTAATCGATCATATGTTTAGAAATTTCTGTTTGGGTAAATAAATGAATTATCTTGATTCTCATTGTCATATAAATGATGAAAGTTATCTTGAAGATTTAGATGAAGTATTAGATCGCATGGTAACTAATAAGGTTACTAAGGCGATGCTAGTGTGTGTATCTTTGGATGACTATAAAAGATCTTTGGATATTAAAAAAGAGGGCATTACCTTTAAGAAGGCTATAGGTGTTTATCCTGAATATACTAATATGTCAGATGCTGAGTTTGAAAAGTATGTTGAGCTTATGAAAGAGTGTGATGCGGTTGGCGAGATTGGTTTGGATTATCACTGGTATAAGGATACTAAAGAGGCTCAAAGGGAATTGTTTGTAAGACAAATTAAGATTGCGAATATGTTGAATAAGCCGGTTATTGTGCATGCTAGAGAGGCTTTAGGTGATACTTATCAAATCTTAAAGGATAATCTGTGTCGCGGTGTTTTACATTGTTATAGCGGGTCGTATGAACTAGCGAAAGAGTTTGTGAAACTGGGCTATTATATTTCTATTGGTGGTCCTGTTACTTTTAAGAATGCGAAGGAACCTTTAGAGGTTGCGAAGAATATTCCTTTGGATAAGCTTCTTATTGAGACGGATTCTCCATATTTAACACCTGTTCCCAATCGTGGTAAGCGTAATGAGCCTTCTAATGTGGTATTTACTGCAAAGAAGATTATGGAGGTAAGAGGTTTGGATGAAGAAACTTTCTTGGCTCAAATAAATAAGAATTATGATGACTTGTTCAAGTTATAATAGATAGGTGAGGTATTTTATGGATTTAATATTTTTAGTGATTTTAATTGCGTTGACAATTTCAATGTTTAGTAAAAATTTTAAGAAAGCAGGACAATATCGTAAAGATAAAACTTATATCGATATTTATACAAAGATTCTTAAGGAAGAGGAAGGTGCTTATGATGAACTAGTTTCTTATTTAGGCAGCGAGACTGATGCATGTTTAAAGGCTAAGTCAACTTTGATTAAGACTTATGTTGATTTAGATAAGCATCCTGAGAATGTAGATAGCGATATCGATGAGATTGATTTTATGCATAGTATTTTCTTTGATTGTGAAAACTTCTCAAAGGAAAAGATTATCTTAAATAGTGAAGTATTTATTTGGTTAATTCTTATTCTTTCTAAGTCAAGAGCTAACACAATGATTGATGTGATGAATCATATCAATGATAAGGTTAGTGCGTATGATGAAGAAATGAAGGATTATGTTGAATATCAAGTTTACAAGTCAGCATATTTATCTTTATTAGAAAAGAATTTTGATGGTATTAAGTTCTTAAAGACTTTATTATCTGGTGAATATCAAGAATATAAGTATGATAAGAATTTAATTGGAATTTATAAGAAGATTGCAGCTTCTTTATTAGCTTATATGGCTGAACCCCTAGATGAGGGCGATGATGATTTGATTAAGGAATTCACTGAAACTTTAATCGGTAGTCGCTTTACTAAGGACTTAGAAATATATGATAGATTCCACGTGGAAGAAGTGAAAGAAGAATCTAGCGAAGAGTTGTATTCTGACAACGAAGAAACTTTAGCAGAAGAAAATAGTAAGAAAACATCAGATGCATCTGAATCTAAAGAAGATGAAACATCACAAGACGACAAGGATGCTAAGTAATGAAGTTGATTGTTGGTTTAGGTAATCCTGGTAAGAAGTATGAGAATACTCGTCATAATACAGGTTTTGCGGTAATTGATAGAACATTAGCTAAATTAAATGTAGAGTTAGATAAGAATAAGTTTAATGCTTACTATACAATGATTAATAGAAATGGTGAGAAGATTTATATCTTAAAGCCTTTGACATATATGAACTTATCAGGGGAGGCTGTTGCGCCTTTTATGAAATACTTTGGTATTGAGCCAGAGGATTTGGTAGTAGTTCATGATGATTTGGATTTACCAGTAGGTAAGATAAGACTTAGACAAAGTGGATCGTGTGGTGGTCAAAATGGTATGCGTAATATCATTGACTTATTGGGCGATTCTAATATTAAAAGAATTAGAGTGGGCATTGGAAAAGATCCTTTGATTCCAGTTGTAGATTATGTTTTAGGTAAGACTAAAAAAGAGGACCTAGAAGTCTATAATCAAGCTTTAGATAAGGCCTCTGATGCGCTAATCTATTGGTTGGATCATGATGATTTTAGTAAGGTCATGAGTAATTTTAACTAAATGAGGAATGAAGAATTATTAGCTTTAATAGAAAAGAAGAATCACAATGGTGATTCCTTTTTTGCGTATAATTCTTTGGTTGAAGAAGCTTTAAACATCAGTAAGAGATGCTTAGCTAGTGATAAGCCATTGATTGTAGTAAAAGAAAATAACTACATGGCCAATAGACTTAAGGATATTCTTATATCTTACTTTGATGATGATGAGATAGTGAGTTATTTGCCCGAAGAGTCTTTAAGAAGCGAAGAAATTGCGACATCTTTTGAGAATAGAGCCGAGCGTTTATTGGCACTATATAGGATTATTACTTCTAAGCCTAAGGTGATTGTTACATCACCCTATGGTTTTATTAGACACTTGCCTGAAAGAGATACTTTATTAAATAGTATTATTCATCTTAAGAAAGATGATGTTTTAGAACGTGAAGATTTAATAGAAAAATTAAGAAAACTAGGTTATGAGAAGACGGTCCATGTTGAAACACCAATGACTTTTGCGGTAAGAGGTTATATTGTGGATGTCTTTTCAGTTAATTATCCTAAGCCTTTTAGAATTGAATTCTTTGATGATGTGATTGATTCAATTAGGTTCTTTGACATCAATACGCAAAGAAGTGAAGAAGTTAATGATGAGGTTACTATTTGTTTTGCGAAAGATGTTTTCTTTAATAATGAGGAAAAAGAATTTTTAAAGGAAAATGTTGAATTAACAAGCGGTGAACTTGAGTTAAACATGGAGTATCTTTTAAATGATGTCTTTAAACAATCGTCATACTTTTTCTATGCATACTTCAAAAAGGAACATTTAGTAGATTATCTTGATGGAGATATCTATTTAAGTGATAAGACTAAAATCGATGAGCATCTTAAATTATTAAGTGAAGAAACTATCGCTTATATTCAAGAAATGCATGAAGAAAAGAAGCTACCTCTTAAATTTTATGTTTATGAGGATTTTAAGAGACTTCTTTTTAATCAATATGTAATAGAAGGTAAACCTTTTATTGATCCTTTTACGGGAATTGAGGAGATTGATTTACCTTATGGTAATTTAGAATATTTATTATCTTTAATTGAAAAAGATAATTCTAAATATAAGATTATTGCGCTTGATGGCAAGGAGAGCGAACAGGTTCTTGATATCCTAAATAGATTACATCTTAAGTACCATGTATATACCGGTGTTTTTAAGGCTGGTATTAATGTGATGATAAGTTATGTTTACACTGGTTTTAAATATGGTGATTATGCCATTTATACGAGCGCTGAACTTTTTAAACAAAGAAAACATACTGGTAGGTTTGCGTCTAAGTATGCTGAGGCTCGTACTTTAAATTCTTATGAGGAATTAAAGAAGGGTGACTATGTAGTTCATGATCAATATGGTATTGGCCAGTATGTAGACATAGAGACTCGTAAGGTTAATAACATTTCCATGGACTATTTAAAGATTATCTATAAGGGTAATGCAGAATTGTTGGTACCATTGTCCCAATTTTCTTTAGTAAGAAAGTATGTATCTAAAGAGGGTGCAGTACCTAAGCTTCATAAATTAGGTTCTAAGGAATGGTTGGAGACTAAGAAAAGAGTTGAAGAGAATGTTGAAGAATTGGCAGGTAGACTTGTACAACTTTATGCCAAAAGAGATGGTGATATTGGTTTTGCGTGTGATAAAGATTCTTCTTTACAAGAGGAGTTTGAGAATACTTTTTCTTATGAATTAACAACCGATCAACAAAAGGCTATTGATGAAGTTAAGGCGGATATGGAAAGTAGTAAGCCAATGGATCGTTTGTTGTGTGGTGATGTTGGTTTTGGTAAGACTGAGGTGGCCCTTCGTGCAGCCTTTAAGGCGGTTGATAATGGCAAACAGGTAGCTTATTTGTGTCCTACAACAATTCTTTCTTTACAACATTACAATACTTTTAAGAATAGACTAAATGATTTTCCAATGAGGGTTGCCTTATTGAATCGTTTTGTGGACGATCGAAAACAAAAGGAAATCTTGGCTGATTTAAAGACTGGTAAGATTGATATTATCATTGGTACTCATAGGGTATTGTCGAAGGATGTTAAGTTTAAGGACTTGGGTCTTTTGATTATCGATGAGGAACAAAGATTTGGTGTTGAACATAAGGAAAGAATTAGGGAATTAAAAGAATCAATTGATGTCTTGTCTTTGAGTGCAACACCTATTCCTAGAACCCTTCAAATGTCTTTGATCGGTATTAGAAGTTTATCAACTCTTGATACACCACCTCGTAATCGTTATCCGGTTATGACTTATGTAGTTAGTAAGAGTGATAATTTAATTAGGGAAGTCATTATGAGGGAGCTTGAGCGAAAGGGCCAGGTTTTCTATTTATTTAATAATGTAGAAGAGATTAATAGGGTAGCACAAAAGTTAGCTAAGGAAATACCATATGCCAATGTTGATGTGGTTCATGGTCAAATGTCTCGTGAACAGATTGAGGATGTTATGTTACGTTTTTATAATAACGAGATTAATGTCTTAGTATGTACGACGATTGTGGAAACGGGTTTAGATATTCCTAATGCGAATACAATTATTGTGGATAATGCTCAAAACTTTGGTTTGGCTCAGTTATATCAGATTAAGGGTAGAGTTGGTAGAAGCGATAGGGTGGCTTATGCCTACTTGTTAATTCCTCAAAAGAAACAATTAAGTGAAATTTCTACTAAGCGTTTAGAGGCTATTAAGGAGTTTGCGTCTTTGGGTAGTGGTTATAAGATTGCCATGCGTGATTTAACTATTAGGGGTGCTGGTGACTTGTTAGGCCCTAAGCAATCTGGTTTTATTGATAATGTAGGTTTGGACTTGTATCTTGCGATGCTTAATAAGGCAATTAAGACACAAAAAGGGCTCGAATCTGGATTCGCGCCCGAAGAAGACAATGTGTCTAAGGCTCCTGTAAACATCCAACTAGAATCATATATTCCAGAAGAGTTTGTGGATAATGATTATGAGAAGCTTAGTATGTATCATCAACTAGATATGATTGATAATCGTGATGATTTGATTAAGTATTTGTTGAAGGTTGAGGATGAATATGGTCATTTACCTAGAGAAGTAAAGTCTTTGTTTGAGAAGAAGAAGTTGGAACTTTTGTATAATTCTAATTTTATTAGTAAGATAATTAATCGTAATGGAACTTTTACAATTATCTTGAGCAAGGATTTCTCAGATAGTGTTGATGGGGTAAAACTTTTTGAAATGTGCAACAATATAAGTAGAGATATTAAGATTGCTTATAAGAATAGTCAAATTGAATTGTCTATTAGTAATCAAAAAGATGCGGTTGAAAAGATTTTGAAATTAGTTGATAATTTGGAAGAAATAAAAAGATGAGAATTGATAAGTATTTAAAGGTAGCACGTATATTGAAAAAGAGAACCATTGGTAAGGAATTAGCCTTAAATGGTCGTCTTTTGATTAACGATAAGCCTGCTAAGGCTAGTAGTGAGATTAAGCCAAATGATATTATCACAATTGAATTTGGTCATCGTATTTTTAAGGTTAGAGTCTTAGAAATTAGAGAGAATGCGTCAAAGCAGGATGCCTTGTCAATGTATGAGGTCATTGATGAGATTAAAGTGAACGAGGTATAATCTATTTATGAGCGAAAAAAGAGTAAATAAAAAAAGAAGACATGTTAGTAAGAAGATTACTGCTAAATTGATTTCTATTTGTTTAATTACAGTGGCTATTTTACTTTTGACTAATGTGTTTAAACAAGTTAAGTTATTGTATACACTTAAGAAACAACAGGAACTAGTTTCTAATGAATTAGCAGCTTTGGAAGATGAGAATGCTGCTTTAGTGTCTACTAAGAATAAGCTAGAGGATCCTAATTATGTAACAACTTATGCACGTGGTGCTTATATGTTCTCTAGGGGTGATGAGAAGGTATTCTATTTGCCTTCTAGTAAGGAGTAATAATGGAAAAACAAGTTAAGAGAAATGAAGTTTATAATGGCAAGATTATTCATGTCGTTTGTGATGATGTTGAAATAGATGATGGAACTTTTTCTAAAAGAGAAGTAGTTTATCACAATGGCGGTGCTTGTATTGCCCTTAAGGATAAGGATGGCAAGTTCTTTTTGGTTAAGCAATTCCGTTATGCCCTAGATACAGATATGATTGAATTCTGTGCTGGTAAGATTGAAAAGGGTGAGAATCCAGATGATGCCATTTTAAGAGAATGTGAAGAAGAATTGGGTTATAAGCCTGTTAATGTTCATAAGTTTGGTTATATTGTACCTACTTGTGGTTATTGTTCAGAGAAGATTTATTTGTACTATGGTGAGGTTGGTGAGCAAGTTGGTACTCATTTTGATAAGGATGAGCGTATTACTAGCTTAAAGTTAAGTGCAAGTGAGATTAAGGACATGATTAGAAGCGGTGAGATCAATGATGGCAAGACCGTAGCTTTAATGATGCATATGGAGTTGGCTGGTTTAAATGACTAGTCTTGATCAATTACTTTACGATATTTCTAAAACAGAAGAGGATGATGTTGAGGATTTTTTAGAGAATTTTTTTCATCCTGAAAAAAGAGAACAGTATATGGCTGATGAGCGCTTTGAGGCCGAGGACTATGATAGCCTTGAGATGATGTTTCAGGACTATGATTTAATTGATAAGGCCTATGATGCCCTTGATGTAAATCCTTTCTGTATGGAAGCTTTTGTGGTTATTTATAAGCTTGAGAGTGATGTGAGCTTATTTAATTTTTTTAATGGCTTTAATGATAAAGATTTTGATTATAATTCATTGAGTGAATATCATAAGTATGTCTATGGTTTGATTGAGTCTTATTATGTAGACTTCTTAATTAATATTAGAAATCTTACTGGTGCTAAGAATGTTTTGTTGAATCTATTAAATAAAGATGAAAGATTATATGAGGGCAATTTATTTAGATTGTCTTATCTTTATTCATGTTTAGAGGATTTGGATTCTTTTTATAATTTGTATCTAGATAGTGGATTTAAGGAAGCTTTTTCGTATATACTTTTACTTGTCGTTTGTCTAAAACATGGAGATAAACAAAAGGCTAAAGAAGTGTTCGGAGAGTTTCTTTCAAGCTTTAAATATGCCTCTTATATTGACCATATTTGGGATTTAGATGATAACGACGAAGATGGGGCCGTGGAGATGAGGATGACGATGTCTGCTTGTTATAGCGAGATTTGTTCTATCCCGAATTTCTTTTCATGGTGTGAAGAAAATAAGGAAGGTGTTAGGGAATCATGAATTCAAAGAAAATTGCTTTATATGGTATTATTGCTGCCTTATACGTTGTGGTTACACTTGTATTGGGCGCTTTTAGTTTTGGGATGATACAATTCAGAATTTCTGAAGTGTTGATGTTACTTTGTTTATGCAAAAAGGAATATATCATTCCATTAACAATCGGTTGTTTCTTAAGTAATGTCATTGGTTTTGCGCTTGGTATGTCAGTGCTACCATTAGACTTTGTCTTAGGTACTTTAGGTACAGTTGTTTCTTGTATCTTAATGTATCAATTTAGAAATGTATTAACATTCAAGAGACCTTTATTGTCTTTGTTGATGCCAGCTTTGGCAAATGGTATTTTTGTAGGTCTTGAATTAGCTATCTATGAAAGTAATGGTGCTAATTTCTTTAATTTATTCTTAATCAATGGTGCTTATGTTGCCCTAGGTGAGATTGTATCTTGTTTCGTGTTGGGTTTAATTTTATATGTTCCTTTCATGAAAGCTGTTAAGCGTATTGAGGAAAGATTTTAGCACTTGAATAATATCTTATTGGCTCATTATGTTTTATAATGTAGCCATGGAAATTGATGTAAAGAAAATTAAAGGCTTAGACGAAGGTTTTGATGTACTTGATAGTAATGAGGATGATGCTGTTTATATAACAGAAGATGGCAGTATTAAGTATGTAATGTTGACTAGTGAGGAATATGATTCATTGGTTGAGAAGATGCCTAGTGCTTCTATTAGAGTATTAAATCCTATGGGTGATATTACTTATGATGAGTATGAAGAAATCAAGAGACAGGTTCTTGAGGCTCTTGATAAAACCTTTAAGCCTAAACCGGAGAAATTAAATTAGATGAAGAATGGATGTTTTATTGTCTTTGAGGGACCGGATGGTTCTGGTAAGACAACAATTTGTGATATAGTTTGTCAGAAATTAACTGATATGGGTTTTGATATTGTGCATACAAGAGAGCCTGGTGGTATTGAGATTGCAGAGAAGATTAGAAATATTATCTTGGATCCTTTAAATACTGCCATGGATGCTAAGACCGAGGCTTTGCTTTATGCAGCCAGTAGAAGACAACATTTGGTGGAGAAGGTTATTCCTTCTTTGAAAGAGAATAAGATTGTTATCTGTGAGCGTTTTGTCTATTCTTCACTTGCATATCAGGGTAAGGCAAGAGGTATTGGCTATGATGGCATTATGGCGATCAATGATTTTGCGATTGATGGTTGTAAGCCTGATATTACTATTTATCTTGATGTGGATGAAAAGACAGGTCATGCCCGTATTAATCAAAGGTCTAGTAAGGATCGTTTGGATGCAGAGAGTGATAATTTCCATCATTTAGTTAATGAGGGTTATAAGGAGATTCTAGAATTATATAAGGACAATATTAAGGTAGTTGATGCGACTAATAGTATTGATAAGGTCAGTAAAGATTGTCTTGATGTAATTTTGGATTATATTAATGATTAAGGATGTCTTAAAGGCTAAGGAGCCTATTGTTTATCTTAGCTTAAAGAATGATTTAGAGAATAGCCGTTTAGCGCAGTGTTATCTTTTGTATGGACAAGTTAACCCTTTAAAGAAGGATGCTGCGTTTTTGTTGGCTCAAAGTATCATCGAGAATAAACAAGGCTTTGCGTGCGAAATGTGCAATACTTGTTTACGTATTAAGGATAATAAGTATTTTGATGTGATTTATGTTGATGGTAGCAAGTCTTCTATTAAAGTAGATGATATTGAATATATCATGTCTGAATTTTCACGTACTTCACTTGAAGGAAGTAAGAAAGTATATATTATCGATAATATTAATAATGCTTCACTTAAGGCTGTTAATATGCTTCTAAAGTTTATGGAAGAGCCAAGTAGTGATGATGTTTATGGTATTTTTATCAGTGATGATATGGACACTTTATTGGATACTATTGTATCTAGATGTGAGAAGCTTCCTTTTATGACAAGGGACTTTTCTTATTTGATTAATGAATATAAGGAAAAGGGTTTTGAGTATCAGGATGCTTATATTTTGAGTAATATTAAGCATGATCAAAGTGAAATAGATTTAAATGATGAGGCTTATTTGAATGCTAAGGAGTATGTTTTTAAGACAATTGATAATTTGGATAATTTAAAATATATTCCTGTTTTGTATTCTTTAGAATTCTATAGTTGTGTTTCTAAGGATTTGTTTAAGAAGTGTAGTGATTATTATTTAGATATTATGATTTTAATGATTGAGGATGCCTTGTCTTTTAAGAATATTGGTGATCATGAATATGATGATTGTTTAACGATGATAAATAAGCATAATCCTTCTAAGTTGTTAGAGATTTTCTTAAAGGCTAAGGAACGCTCTAATTATCCTGTAAATAGACAATTGTTGTTTGACCAAATTGCGTTTTCAATAATATCATAGTAGTATGAGTGAAATTTTGAAATATTTGTCTGTTAGATTTCAGGCAACCAATAAAACATATACTTTTTCAACAACTGATAATAGTATTGTCAATGGTGACGGTGTTATAGTCGAGACTCAAAGGGGTGTCGAGTATGCTAGAGTTATCGCTGATCCTTTTGATAAGCCTAATGTTTCTATGGAAATTAAGCCAATTTTGAGAAAAGCTTCTAAGGAAGATGAAATCCAATATGAGAAGAATATTGTGGATTGTAAAGAAGCTAAACAAAGATGTCAAAATGAGGCTGATAAGTTAGAGCTTGGTATGAAGGTTATTTCGGCTGAATATACTTTAGATAGAAGTAAGATTACTTTTATTTATTTGGCTGATGATCGTGTCGATTTTAGAGAATTATTGAAGATTTTGGCTTCTATCTTTAGATGTCGTATTGACTTAAGACAAGTTGGTACTCGTGATAAGGCTAAGATTGTTTCTGGTATTGGACCATGTGGTAGGGAATTGTGTTGTGCTCGTTATATCAGCGAGTTTGATCGTATTTCTATCAATATGGCAAAGAACCAATTATTAGCTTTAAATGTAGCTAAATTATCTGGTCAATGTGGCAACTTGATGTGTTGTCTAAAGTATGAGGATGAGGCTTATAAGGATCTTAAGAAGGGTTTGCCTAAGCTTAATTCTTATATTGAATATGAGGGTGAGAAGTTTAAATTAACTTCTATGAATGTGATTGTGCGTAATTGTAAGCTTGAGAATCGTGAACATGCTATTTTCATTACATTGGATGATTTATTGAAGAATGGTAAGGTTTTAAAGCCGAATGAAAAGAAGGGTAACTAATGGCTACTCTTTTTTTGGTTGCGACTCCTATCGGTAATCTTAACGAAGTATCTAATAGATGTTTAGAAACTTTAAGAAGTGTTAAGGTTATCGCTTGTGAGGATACAAGAAATACTAGGAAGTTATTAAGTCACTTTGATATTCATACACCTTTGATTAGTTATCATAACTATAATGAAGAAATTGCCAGTGGCAGCATTATTGAATATCTAGAAAAGGGTGATGATGTAGCTTTGGTTTCTGATGCAGGTTATCCTTTGATATCGGATCCTGGTTATGTTTTGGTTAATGAGGTAATCGAAAAGGGTTTTAATATTAACACTGTAAGTGGTCCTAATGCTTGTTTAAATGCTTTGGTGGCTTCTGGCTTGTCGGTTAATCATTATATGTTTTATGGTTTCTTAAATTCTAAGTCTAGTAGTGCTAGAAAAGAATTGGAAGAGTTGAAGAATTTTCCATATACGATTGTTTTCTATGAGGCACCTCATCGTATTAAGAAGACGGTTGAGCTTGTTTATGAGGTCTTTGGTGATCGAAGGGCTGTTATTGCCAGGGAACTTACAAAGATTCATGAGGAATATATTAGAGGCAATTTGAGTGAGCTTAAAAATGTCGGTGATCTTAGGGGTGAAATTGTATTTTTAGTCGAAGGATATAAACATGAGGAAGCACATATCGGGCTTGAAACTTTAAAGGTGGAGGTTCAAAATCTAGTTGATAATGGTTTAAAGACTAAGGTTGCGATTAGTGAGGTTGCCAGCAAGTATAAGGTTTCTAAGAACGAACTTTATGACTATTATCATAAGTCTTAGGCTTATAATTGTTTCATGAATAGATTTAAATTACTTATTAAGGATTATAAAAAGGAGTCTATTTTGGCTCCTTTATTTAAATTATTGGAGTCTTTATTTGATTTGTTTGTACCACTAGTTATTGCAGGCATTATCAATAAGGGTATCAATAATAATGATTTTGGTTATGTTGTTAAGATGTTTATGCTTCTTATCCTTTTAGCTATTATAGGTTTAGCTTGTAGTATTGTGGCTCAGTATTTTGCGGCAAAAGCATCAGTTGGTTTTACTACAAAGCTTAGACAAATGTTATTTGAACATATCCAAAGTTTTTCTTATCAAAATCTAGATGAGATTGGTCAGGATACTTTGATCACAAGACTAACATCAGATACTAATCAGATTCAAAATGGTTTGAATTTAGCACTTCGTTTACTTTTAAGAAGTCCTTTTATTGTCTTTGGGGCAATGATTATGGCTTTTACTATTAATGTTAAATGTGCTCTTATTTTTGTGGTAGTAATTCCTTTATTATGTCTTGTAGTCTTTTTAATTATGATTAAGAGTATTCCTTTGTTTAAGGAAGTACAGGTTGCCTTAGATGGATTATTGAGTAAGACGCGTGAGAACTTAAGTGGAATTCGCGTTATTAGGGCTTTTAGGATTGAGGATAAAGAGTTTAATGAGTTTAAGAATAAGAATGATTTGTTGACTAGAAAAAATCAAAGAGTTGGTTTCTTGAGTGCTTTGACTAATCCTTTGACTTATATCTTGATTAATATGGCTACGGTAATTCTTATTTATACAGGAACTATTGAAGTAAGAATGTATGGTTTAGCCCAGGGCGATGTGGTAGCTTTATATAACTATATGGCTCAGATTGTGGTTGAGCTTGTTAAGATGGCTAATTTGATTATTACCATTGATAAGTCATTGGCTTGTTTCTCAAGAGTGGAGAAGGTTTTGGACATAGAACCTGATATGAAGTATACGGGCACGAATCCAGGCACGAATCCAGGCACGAATCTAACTTTCGACAATGTAAGTTTTACATATCCTAATAGTAAGGAAGCGTGTTTAGAGAATATAAGTTTTTCAATAAATAAGGGAGAAACCCTAGGTATTATTGGTCCTACAGGTTGCGGTAAGACAAGCCTTGTGAATTTGATATATAGAGCCTATGATCCAAGTGTTGGTACTGTTTATTTATATGGTGTGGATATTAAAAGTTATGCTAAGGAAAAGCTTGTAAATAAAGTTAGTGTTGTTCCTCAAAAGGCTGCTTTGTTTAAAGAGAGTATTAGAGATAATTTAAGGATGGCTGATCCTGATGTAAGTGAAGAAAAGATGTGGGAGGCATTGGATATTGCCCAGGCTAAGGAGATTGTCTTGAATAAAGAAGGACAGTTGGATCATATGATTGAGCAGGGTGGTAAGAACTTATCTGGTGGTCAAAGACAAAGATTGTCTATTGCCAGAGCTTTATGTAAAGACTTTGATATTTTGATTCTAGATGATTCTTTTAGTGCTTTAGATTATCAAACTGAGGCTAAACTAAGAATGGCTTTAAAGACCTTAAATAAGACTATTGTCAATGTGTCGCAACGTGCTTCTTCTATTAAGAATGCTGATAAGATTTTGGTGTTGGATGATGGTAAGTTAGTTGGTTTTGGCAGTCACAATAAGTTGATGAAGTCTTGTGAACTATATAAGGAAATCTATTATTCACAATATCCTTTTGAAAAGGAGGCTAGTCATGAATAAGAAGTCTACTTTAAGTAAATTATTGAAAGAATTAGGCAAGTATCGTTTATTACTACTATTGAGTATTGTCTTGTCTTGTTTAACTGTTGTCTTGACTTTATATATTCCAATTCTATTTGGAGCTACTATCGATTATATTGTGGATGATGGTTTGTCTATTGGTTATATTGTTGATTGTTTAAAATATATTACCTTGTTGATATGCGTTAATAGCTTCTTAACTTGGTTTATGAATATTATCAATAATAGTATTACTTTTAATGTTGTAAAGAATATTCGTAATAAGGCTATGGATAAGTTATCGAGACTGCCACTTAGTTATGTTGATAAACAAAGTAGTGGTGATATTGTACAGAGGATGATTGGTGATGTTGATCAAGTTGCGGATGGATTGTTGCTGGGGTTGACTCAACTTTTTTCAGGTGTTGTGACTATTGTGATTACTTTGGTTTTCATGTTTCAAAAGTCTTTGCCGATAACTTTGTTGGTTATTATTTTGACTCCATTAAGTTTTATAGTGGCTAAATTTATTGCCTCTAGGTCTTATCTGCTATTTGGTAAACAAAATAAGACAAGGGGGCAAGAGAGTGCTTATATTGATGAGATGATTACTAACTTGAGGTTGGTTAAGGCCTTTGGGTATGAGGATAGGGCTACTAGTAGGTTTAAAAAGATTAACGATGAGCTTGGTGATTATGCGACTAAGGCTACTTTCTATTCTTCTTTGACTAATCCTTGTACTAGGGCAGTTAATTCTTTGATTTATGCGTTGGTTGCCTTACTTGGAGCTTATTTGATTTTGAATGGTCATTTGACAGTTGGTGGTTTGACAGTTCTTTTAGCTTATGCGAATCAATATATGAAGCCTTTTAATGATATTAGTAGTGTTTTAACTGAATTGTCTAATGCCCTAGTTTGCGCTGATCGTATTTTTGATTTGATTGATCAAGAGAGTGAGAGTGTTGAGAATAATACATTACCATCAGCAAAGGGTAATGTATGTATCGATAATATTTCTTTTAGATATGAGAAGGATAAGCCTTTGATTGATGATTTCTCATTAGATGTAAAGAGTGGTCAAAATATTGCGATTGTTGGTCCTACGGGTTGTGGTAAGACAACGTTTATTAATTTGCTTATGCGTTTTTATGATGTTGATAAGGGCATGATAAGTGTAGATGGTGTTGATATCAAGACTGTAGATAGGCATAGTCTTCGTAGTAATTATGGTATGGTCTTACAGGATACTTGGATAAAGAGGGCTAGTGTTAAAGAGAATATTATCTTAGGTAAGCCTGATGCGAGTGACGAAGAAATTATTGAGGCTAGTAAGAAGGCTCATTCTTATGAATTTATTAAGAGGTTGCCTAATGGTTTTGATACGGTGATATCGGATGATGATTTGTCAGTTGGTCAGAAGCAGTTGCTGTGTATTACAAGGGTGATGTTGGCTTTGCCACCGATGTTGATTCTTGATGAGGCTACTTCTAGTATTGATACGTTTACGGAGAATGAGATTCAGTCAGCTTTTGATTCTTTGATGGAGAATAGAACGTCTTTTGTGGTGGCACATCGTTTGAGTACTATTTATAATGCAGATGTGATTTTGGTGATGAAGGATGGTCATATTATCGAAAAGGGTAATCATGCTGAGTTGATGAAAAAGAATGGTTTTTATTCAAAACTTTATAATGCACAATTTGTGAAGAGCTAAGGGAGGTATTAAATATGGCTTGTACAACAATTCTTGTAGGTAAAAAGGCGTCATATGATGGTTCAACTATTATTGCGAGAAATGATGATTCTGGGCAGGGCATGTATACTGCAAAGAAGTATCAAATAATTAATCCTGGTGATCAACCAAGAAAATATACTACGGTAATTTCGCATTTGACTATGGATTTACCTAATAATCCTTTAAGATATAGTGCTACTCCTAATGTGGATAGAAAAGAGGGTATTTGGTGTGCTTCTGGTATTAATGAATTAGAGGTTGGTATGTCGGCTACTGAGACAATTACTTCTAATCCTAGGGTACTTGGGGCTGATCCTTTGGTTAGGTATGATGAGAAGACTAATACTCCTGGTGGTATTGGCGAAGAGGATATTGTTCATATTGTCTTACCTTATATTCGTAGTGCTAGAGAGGGTGTTACTTATTTAGGCAGCTTATTAGAGAAGTATGGCACTTATGAGTCTAATGGTATTGCCTTCTGTGACAAGGATGAAATTTGGTATTTGGAGACTATTGGTGGTCATCATTTTATTGCCAGAAGAGTTGAGGATGATGAGTATGTAGTGTTGCCTAATCAATTGAATATTGATTATTTTGATTTAGATGATGCCTTTGGTAAACAAGAGAAGCATATTTGTTCAAAGGATTTAAGAAAATTTATTGAAGAAAATCATTTGAATTTAGGCTTTGGTGCTAAGTTTGATGTTAGAGCAGCTTTTGGTAGTCATAGTGATGCAGATCATGTCTATAACACTCCTCGTGCATGGTATATGTTAAGATATTTTAATCCTAATACTTTTGATTATAAGAATATTGGTCCTGAGTGTGATAATTTGCCTTTTTCTATGAAACCTGAAAGAAAGATTACGATTGAGGATGTTAAGTATATTTTGAGTAGTCATTATCAAGGTACTGAGTATGATCCTTATGTTAAGGGTGAGAAGTCTAATTTGTATCGTAGTATTGGTGTTAATCGTACTGATGATTTAGAAATTTTGCAGATGCGTTCTTATGGCAAACCACTTGAGTATCAGGCTTTTGCGTCTAATGTTTATAATGTGGCAATTCCTCAATATACATGTGTTAATAAGGCTCCTGAGTATTTAAGTTGTACCACTACAGACGTGAATACTAATAGTTTCTATTGGACTAGTAGATTGATTGCGGCTTTGGGTGATAGTGATTTCTATGGCAATGTAGGCCATATCGAAAGATATCAATTACAGGGTGCTACTTTGGCTAATAAGCTAATTAAAGAGTTTGATAAGACTTTAGAAGGCTTAGAGGGTGAAGAATTAATTAAGACTGCTGAACATGCAAACCAAGTTATTTGTGATGAGTTTGAAAAGCTTAGCACTGATGTCTTAGGTAAGGTGTTGAAGGTATCTACTAATAGAATGAAGAATGCTTATCAAAGAAATGATAACTAGGTAATGTTGATAAATCGGGATTTTTGGGGAATGGAGCATACATGATTAGAAGAGCAAAAGAAGAAGACGCTTCAAGAGTTGCGGAGATCCTTGTGTTTGTAAAACGGATGAAGTTTCGTTCGATATTTCAGGACGACGGCTATTCATTTGGCGAACTGCAGGTGCTTCCTGTAGCGAAGAAATACCTTGAATGTGGCATTCTGAATCATATGTTTGTATATGATGATGGGATTGTAAAAGGGCTTATCCACATAGAGGAAAATGAAATCGTCGAATTATATGTCGATTATTTCTTTCAAGGTCAAGGCATAGGAACTGCATTGATAGAGTACGCTAAAGAAAACTATCCGATCACATTTCTGTGGGCGATCGAGAAGAATGCTGATTCGATTCGTTTTTATGAGGCAAACGGGTTTCACCTTACAGATACAAAGAAGTATGAAGAAGGAACTACAGAATATCTTGTAAAAATGGAAAGATGAATTCAATGAAAATTGCAGCAAGGAATCCTACTGATTTATCTGTGAGAGGAATTGCTACTTTTTATATTGATTTTGTATATATTGTTGAGCGGTTTCTTTAGACATATTACCAACTGTACCAACATAATAAGATGAAGACCATAGCTTACCACCCCAGAATTGGTTATCTCTAATTTCAGAATGATTGCTTAAAAATATTCTTGCAGTATATCCTTTTATGTTTTTCACTACATCAGTTATTGAATATTTAGGTTTAAAGCTAACAAGTAAATGCACATAATCAGACATAACTTCTATCTCTTTTATCTCTATATTAGCCATTTTAGAAATATCAAAAATAATGCTTTTCATTTCATCAATTAAATCATCACTTGTAAAACATTCTCTCCTATATCTAGTACACCATATAAGGTGATAGTTAATGTTGTATACGTATCCTCTTTCATAAGTAGCTTCTTTAATTTTATCTATATGTCTTTTCATACGTACTAAACAGTCCTCCTTAATATAGCACTCTATTATCAAATATACCTTTTACATATGTAGTATAATATAAACATGAAAAAGATGAAAGATTATAAATATTATATAGGCTTAAATCTAAGGATTTATCCATCTGAGAAACAAAAGAAAATCATAAAGATAAATGGTGGAGCATCACGTTATATTTATAATAAACTTGTTGCTGATAACAATGAAATGTATGAATTAAAGAAATCATCATCTTTTTCTATAGCTGATAGAAATAGATTAGAATTTTTACAATCCGTTCACAGTTCTAAAGCTAATCTTTTAGTTATGATTCCATTTTTAACGCAAAAAGAAATTGATTCAGACATGATTGATAACGCTATCCAAAATTATAAGATGGCTTGGAATCAATATAACAAAGTTAAAGATACCAGTGTTCCTACTTTCCATAAAAAAGATAATACTTATTTTTATAAAACAAGTAATCATTACAGTAAAGTAAGAGATAATGGTCTAAAAGATGGTTCTATCTATTTTATAGATAATAACCATATTAACCTACCTAAGATTGGCAAAATTAGATTTAAAGGTTCTAAGAAACTAATTAATCAAATTTTGAATTTTGATAATGAAATAAGACTAGGCTCTACATCTATTGAAATGGATAATTTAGGATTATGTTATATTTCTATAAGTTTAGCATCTGATTATCCTTTCTATGATGAATATGATAAAACAAATTCACTTCTTGGAATTGATTTAAATCTATCAAACTTTTTAGCTGACTCATATGGCAATATCACTGATTCACCTAAGTTTTTAAAGAAATCCGAAGAAAAGTTTAAGAAGGAACAAAGAAAACTATCAAGAAAATATGAAGCTGCTAAAAAAGATAAAAGAAAATATTATGAATGTAAAAACTATCAAGACCAAAGACTTAAAGTGGCTAAGATTCATAAACATGTTTCTAATCAAAGAAAAGATTTTTATAATGTTTTAGCGAATGATTTAGTCAAAAACCACGACTATATTTTTGCTGAAGATTTAAAAATTAAAAATATGATTAAGAATCATAATTTAGCTAAAGCTATAAGTGATAGTTCTTGGAGAAGCTTTTTAACTATCTTAGAGTGGACTGCTATAAAAAGAAATAAAACCTTTATTCTTGTTGATCCTAAAAATACAACACAAATGTGTTCTAATTGCGGTGCTATCTCTAATGAAAAAATTATCTTAGGACAAGAAGAATGGACTTGTCCAAATTGTGGTACATATCACATAAGGGATATCAATGCTGCAATAAATATTAAAAACAAGGGACTAGCCCTTGTATAAGTAAATTATCAATTCGTAGTATGGCAACTCACTACGATAACCGCCTATTAATTGGTAAACCTCTACTTATAAATATTATAAGCAAGTAAAACTGTATTTAGGTAAGTTGTAATTCTCTTATAATGAGCCTACAAGCTTGTGGTTTTAACCACGAGTAGTTGACGTTTATAGTATTAAATTTGTCTAGCTAGTATATTTTACATTGGAGCTATATATGGTGAAAGATTATATCAAATGGATTAGAAGTAAGGTGGGCCAAGAAAAAGTTATTCTTGTTTTTACTGGCGGATGCGTGTTTGATGAACGCGGACGAGTGCTTTTGCAAAAACGTGGTGACAGCGAAAACTGGGGATTTCCAGGTGGATCGATTGAATTGGGTGAGACACCAGAAAATGCTGCCATACGTGAATTAAAAGAAGAAACGGGTTTAGATGTTGTTGTTAACTCGCTCATTGGAATTTATACGGATAGTGATATGAGATATTCAAATGGGGATCAAGCACACAGCATTTGTATTGTATATGAACTTAAAAAAATTGGTGGCAAATTGAAATGCGATAGTTTGGAAACTTTAGAACTAAAATATTTTGACATAGATGAATTGCCAGTAATGTTTTGTAAACAGCATGAGGAAATAAAAGTTGATTTGATAAATAAATATGGAAGAGAATAACTTATTGCTTAGTGTTTGAAGTTCAACAAATTACAATTTATAAAGGAGAATATTGATGAAACTATTTTTATGTTCGCACTTTTCAAGTGTAGGAAGTCTGATAAAGGAAGA
>CAKUQM010000015.1 GCA_934675465.1 uncultured Erysipelotrichaceae bacterium
AATCATGGCTGCTAAGTCAGTATTAATCTTAGCTAGTGGCAAGGCTAAGGCTCCTATTATTAAGGAATTATTAACTGGTGAAGTTAAACCTAGTGTTCCAGCTTCAATCTTGAAGTTCCATCCTAATTGCATTCTAATTGCTGATGAAGAAGCATTAAGTGAATTATAATATAGTACAATAGATAAAGAGAGGTAATAAATATATGGGTTTATTTGGTGGTTTATTTAAGAAAAAAGATGAAATCGTTGCGTTAGCTGATGGTAAGGTAGTTGAAACTAAATCTGTTAGCGATCCAATGTTTGCGGAAGAAATGATGGGTAAGACTTTAGTGTTCAATTATGATGCTGATACAGTTACTTTACATTCTCCTGCTAGCGGTACTTTAACAGTATTGTTCCCTACAGGTCATGCGTTTGGTATTACTACTGATGATGGTGTTGAACTTTTAGTTCACTGTGGTGTAGATACAGTTAGTGCTAATGGCGATGGCTTCAAACTATTGGATAAGAAGCAAGGCGATAAGGTTAATGCTGGTGATCCAATCGTTGAGGTTGATGTTAAGAAGCTTAAGGAAAAGTTTGATATGAGCACAATGCTAGTTATCACAAATCCTAATGGTAAGACTTTAGAATTTGTTGGCCCTTGTGATGTAAAACTTGGCCAATCAGTTATTAAATAGTTAATTGTTTGATAATTATGTGATAAATCTCCTATAAAAGGGAGATTTTTTATTTATGAAAGCATTTTCATTTTCTTTTTTCAAAATTCACAAATATGTATTTTAAGCTTAAATAGTGGGCTTTTTGATGATTTATAAAAATTTTATGAAAAGCGCTTTCATAATTATGGGATTTTCTCACATAATGTGTGATGTGGCATGTTATAATCGATGTGTACAAAATAAAAATCATTTTTTTATTGGGTATCTTCTAAATTAACGGGTGTTAATTTAGAAAGGGGAATTCATTTCAAAAAGAAAAGGAGGACTTGAGATGAAATTTTTACAAAAACTTGGTAAAGCCTTAATGTTACCAGTTGCATGTCTACCTATCTGTGGTATTTTGATGGGTCTAGGTTATGCATTATGTCCATCTACAATGCAAGGTGGTGACGTTGTTGGCTTCCTACAAACTGTTGGTTTCTACCTAGTTAAAGCTGGTGGTGCTGTTATCGATAACATGGCTCTATTATTCGTTATCGGTGTTGGTGTTGGTATGGCTGAAGATAACGATGGTACTGCAGGTTTAGCTGCTTTAGTATCATGGTTAATGATTACTACATTACTAAGCACAGGTGCTGTTGCTAACTTAATCACTTTAGATGAAGTTTCTGAAATTGCTTTCGGCAAGATTGCTAACCCATTTATCGCTATTTTATCTGGTATTATTGGTTCATCTTGCTACAACAAATTCAAGGGTACTAAGCTTCCTGATTGGCTTGCATTCTTCTCTGGTAAGAGATGTGTTGCTATCGTTGCTGCTTGTGTATCAATCTTAGTTTCAGTTGTATTATTGTTCGTATGGCCTGTATTCTTCAAGGGTCTAGTAGGTCTTGGTCAAGGTATTGCTAAGATGAGTTATGTTGGTGCTGGTTTATATGCATTCTTCAACAGATTATTAATCCCTACTGGTTTACACCATGCATTAAATAACGTATTCTGGTTCGATACAATCGGTCTAGGTGACTTAGGTAACTTCTGGGCTGGTAAGACTTCTGCTGACGTTACTTGGGATCTTGGTATTTACATGTCAGGTTTCTTCCCTTGTATGATGTTCGGTATTCCTGGTGCTGCTCTAGCTATTTACCAAACTGCAAAGCCTGGTAAGAAGTCAGTAGCTTTAGGTATCGTATTATCTGCTGCAATTTCTGCATTCGTTTGTGGTGTTACTGAACCATTCGAATTCGCATTCATGTTCTTATCACCAGTTCTATACGTAATCTATGCTGCATTATATGGTATCTTCACAATCATTACTTGCTACGTAGGTTTCAGAGGTGGTTTCTGCTTCTCTGCTGGTTTAACTGACTTAATCTTCTCAGCTTCATTACCTGCTGCTGCTAAGACTTGGACAATTATTCCTCTAGGTATCGCTGCATTCGTAGTATTCTACGTAGTATTCAAGTTCGCTATCGTTAAGTGGGATCTAAAGACTCCAGGTAGAGAAGATGATGATCAAGAAGCTGAAAAGTCAGCAAAATTAGCTAACAATGACTTCACAGAAGTTGCTAAGATTATCCTTGAAGGTGTAGGCGGTAAGGAAAACGTTGAAACTGCTGGTAACTGTATCACAAGATTAAGATTAACAGTTAAGGATAACACTTTAGTTGATGAAAAGAAAATCAAGTCAGCTGGTGTATCTGGCGTTATGCGTCCAGGCAAGAACGATGTACAAGTTGTCATTGGTATGCAAGTACAATTCGTTGCTGATGAATTCAAGAAGTTATTAAAGTAATTAAATAACTAACTAATCATTAAATTAAGGGCTATAGAAATATAGCTCTTTTTTTTCACATAAAATCACATGAAAAATTCATTTAATACGTTTATCTTAGAAGTAAAATTAATTTTAGAAAAGAGGTTATGGTATGAAAAGTGTTATCGTTAATGGTTATCGTAGTTTTGCCAATGTTGAAAAACCTATGCCTGAAGCTGGTGGCAAGTGGGTTACTATTAAAGTAAAGAATTGTGCTATTTGTGGTTCTGATAATTCATTTTGGACTGGTTTAGCAGGTGGAGATGATTTTACCTTAGGTCATGAATTCTCAGGTTATATCGAGGATCCGGGAGAATATGATTTTAAAAAGGGTGAAAAAGTCTGTGCTGCTGAATTTAATTCTTGTGGTGAATGTGAATTCTGCAAGAATGGTCAAGAACAATTATGTGCTCAAATGATGGCTGAAAACCCAGGTGTATCTGCTCCGGGTGCATATGGGGAATATGTAAGAGTACGTGGTGACTATGTAATTAGAATGCCAGAAGATATGCCTATAATATTAGGTTCAATTTGTGAACCAGTTGCAGTTTCTTTACACGGTGTTAAGTATTTAAATATTAAAAAGGGTGAAGATGTTTTAATTACTGGTAATGGCCCAATTGGCATTTATGCAGCTTTATGTGCAAAATTATTAGGTGCTGGTAAGGTAATTATGACTGGAAGAAGCGAATCAAGAGTAGCTTTCTGTAATAAGTTTGATTTTGTAGATAAGTGCTTAAGCGTAAAAGATTCTGATTATGAAAAGAAATTAAAGGAATTAATGCCTGTTGGCGGCTTTAAACATATTATCGACTGTGTTGGTGTAGATAATTATGATGAATTAATTTCTTTAGGAAGCAGTGGTGTAACTATTGTTGTATTAGGTATGCATGCTAGTGAAGCAAAATTCTCAACTATTCCTTTATTCTTAAAAGAAGGTTCAATTAGAACTGGTTTATATTTCTCTTGGGAAGACTATAAACATGCTTTTGAATTGATTAAGAATAATCAAGATGCCTTCATGTCAACAATTACTTCGGTTATTCCTGCTGAAGCTGAAGATGTTCAAAAAGCTTTTGAAAAGTTGTTTACATCTGGTTCAAATGATGAATGTAAGATTGTAATTGAACACAAAGATTAAAATATAAGGTATCGCAACTGCGATACCTTATTTAACTAATATAGATCCACCAATGAATTCTCTAATGATTGAATTATTTACAATTTGATCATCATCTTCAATAGAATCGATAAATCTTAAGAAAGATAACATTCTTTGAGCCTCCCCATATTCAGGCTCATCTCTGGTTACTTCCTTAAATAAGCTTTCTGCATATTTCTTTAATACTGATAGTTCATAGATACAGTTTGAATTAAAGAAGACATCTGCTTGATTGGTATTTGGGAAGATATTCTTCTCTTCTCCTTCTCTTACCTTAGGCCATTCATTAAGTGCTTGTTTAATTGTTCTGCCTCTAAATTGATGGTCTCTTACGATTCTTCTAAGCATTCTAGCATCAGTGGTTGATATTTTATTATGAGAATCAATACCAACTGGAGTAAGAGGTGAGATATAAATCTTGTATTTATCTTTATCATCAATTCCTTGTGTAAGAATTGGATTTAGAGTATGGATACCTTCAATGACAATGACTTGATCTTTAGCTAATTTGGTTTTTCTTTTTCCAAATATCTTGGTGTTATTGATAAAGTCATAAGTTGGTAGGTCTACTTCTTTACCTGATAACAAGTCCTTTAGATTAGATAAGAACAAGTCTGTATCTACTGCTTTGATTGATTCCAAATCTAATTCACCATTCTCATCAACTGGTTTTTCATTTAGTTCTACAAAATAATCATCAGTACCTAAATATAAAGGTTTAATACCTAATACTCTTAATTGAATAATTAATCTATTGGCAAATGTTGTCTTACCACTACTACTAGGACCACATATTAAGACTACATGAGCTTTTCTCTTGTTTATTTCATCAGCTATTTGAGCAATTCTTTTTTCATGTAAAGCTTCTTGCATAAGGAAGATATCCTTAGTCTCGTTATTAATTATCTTTTTATTTAAGTCACTACAATAATTAATACCCATTAGCTTACCCCAATGAGTTGCTTCCTTGAATGCTTCATACAACAATACTTGGTCACTATATTCAGGAATTGATAGTGGATCACTAGGGTGTGGATATCTTAAGAGTACTGCATTCTTATAATATCTTAGTTCAAACAGGCTTAAGAAAGATGTTGATGGTACCATTAGACCATAGAAAATATCAATTTCATCATCTAATGAATAGATTTCAACATCGCCAATATTAGTAATTGATGAAAGTAAGTCATAAGTGTCTTGTAGCTTATGAGTCTTGGTTAATTCCATTGCCTTTTCCTTGGACATATATTCTTTCTTAATAGGAAGATCTAAGGCAACTAATTGACGCATTCTATTTTCTATCTCAGCTACTTGTTTCTCATTTACATCAACTTTAATATCGGTATATAAGCCTTTGTTTAAAGAATTGTTGATAGACACCTTAACATTTTTACCTAAGACATCATGTACTGCCTTGATGTATAAAAGTACTAAGCTATTTTGATAGATTAGCCAAGTAGCTTGGTTTTTAATGTCTAATAGTTCAACCTTAGAATCGTGATTAAGTTTATGGTTTAATGCACGATACATATTATCAACTTTACATGCATAAACAGGATATGTTAATTTACTTCTATAGTTAGGTAGAAGCTCTAGCATACTTGTATTTTCATTGACACTTACTGTATCAAGGATTTCTTTTCCGTAATAAATTTCAATTTTAATCATCTTCGTACCTCTTTATTATTTTAGCAAATAAGATATAATATTGAATATCCATTGGGGAGTAGCTATGGCTTGTCCATCTATTGTCGTCAAATCGTTGAGGTATTCAGCCGGCAATAGACAACATATAAATAGTTGATGCAAGACCTTTGGTAGATGAAGGTCTACTGAAGGCCTTATTTTTTAGGAGGAAATATGAATTTTTATCAGAAAAGTTGCGATGAAGTTATCAAAGAACTTAAGACTACTAAAGATGGTTTAAGTGTTCAAGAAGCTAATAAGCGTCTAAGTGAAAATGGTAAGAACAAACTACAGGAAAAAGAGGGTGATCCACTTTGGAAGAAGTTCTTAGCGCAATTAAATGACCCAATGATCATTATCTTGATTGTTGCGGCTGTTATCTCAGCTTTCACTTCTGCTTATGAGGCTAAGATTGATGGCACGACTTTCTTTCCAACTGATACTTTGATTATTATGATTGTTGTTTTAATCAATGCGATTCTTGGTGTTTTACAAGAATCTAAGGCTGAAAAGGCTATTGATGCCCTACAAAAGATGTCTCAAGCTACATGTAAGGTGTTAAGAGATGGCAAGATTACACATATCAGTACTGAAGATGTAGTTGTTGGTGATGTGATGGTGCTTGAAGCAGGTGATGCGATTCCTGCTGATGGCCGTTTGATTGAAAGTGCTACTTTAACAGTTGAAGAATCTTCTTTAACAGGTGAAAGTATTCCGGTTAAGAAGATTATTGATACTTTAAATTTAACTGAAACAAAGGTTGCCTTAGGTGATAGAAGTAATATGGTTTATACAGGTAGTAGTATTGTCTATGGTCGTGGTAAGGCTATTGTGACTGCTACTGGTATGGATACTGAAATTGGTAAAATTGCTGATGCGATTGCCAATGCGAGTGAGACAAAGACTCCTTTACAAATTAAGTTAGCTGAATTATCTAAGATTTTAACTAAGTTAGTGCTTGGTATTTGTGTCTTCATCTTTGCCTTCTCTTTGTTTATGCATAGAGAAATCTTGGCAAGTGGTGATACTGTGGCAATTTTCTCTGAAGTAATCAATGTCTTTATGGTTGCAGTATCTTTAGCTGTTGCGGCAATTCCTGAAGGCTTGGCTGCTGTAGTTACTATTGTATTATCAATCGGTGTAACTAAGATGAGTGAAAAGAATGCTATTATTAGAAAGCTGACTGCAGTTGAAACATTGGGCTGTGCTCAAATCATCTGTTCTGATAAGACTGGTACTCTTACTCAAAACAAGATGACTGTTGTTGAACATTTTGGTGATGAAAAGTGGCTTGCAGAGGGCATGAGCTTATGTAACGATGCAAGTGTTAATGATGATAATGAAGTAATTGGTGAACCAACTGAAGCGGCTCTTGTGGCTTATGGTTTGAAATTAGGTTTAAACCAAAATGAATTATTAGAGAAGTTACCAAGAGTTAGTGAAGTCCCTTTTGATTCATCTAGAAAGATGATGACTACTATTCACAAGACTGACAAGGGCTTCTTACAATTTACTAAGGGTGCTCCTGATGTATTACTAGAGAGATGTGATCGTATCTTAGCTGATGGTAAGGTTGTAAAGCTTGATGCTAAGATGAAGGAAGAAGTTAAGAAGGCTAATAAGGAAATGGCTCATAAGGCTCTAAGAGTCTTAGCTCTTGCTTATGTTGAGCATGATGATATGCCAAAGGAAGTTTCTTCTATTGCGATTGAAAAGGATATGATCTTTGTTGGTTTAACTGGTATGATTGACCCAGTTCGTCCTGAAGTTATTCCTGCTATTAAAGAGGCTAAGAAGGCTGGCACAATTCCAGTTATGATTACAGGTGACCACTTAGATACAGCTGTAGCTATTGCAAAACAAATTGGTATTTGTGATGATGAATCTGAAGCTATTACAGGTCTAGAATTAGATGCCTTGAGTGAAGAAGAATTTGATCAAAGAGTAAGTCACTTGCGTGTATATGCAAGAGTACAACCTGAGCATAAGACTCGTATTGTTAAGGCTTGGCAAAAACAAGGCAAGGTTGTTTCAATGAGTGGTGACGGTGTTAATGATGCACCTAGTATTAAGAATGCTGATATCGGTGTTGGCATGGGTATTACTGGTACTGATGTTACTAAGAATGTTGCGGATATGGTGTTGGCAGATGATAACTTTGCGACAATCGTTTCTGCAATTGAAGAGGGTAGAAGAATCTATGACAATATTAGAAAAGCTATTCAATTCTTACTTGGTAGTAATTTAGCTGAAGTATTGAGTATCTTTATTGCGACTCTATTGTCGTTTACAATTCTAAGAGCTCCACACTTGTTGTTTATTAATCTTGTTACTGACTGTTTCCCAGCCCTAGCACTAGGTGTTGAAAAGGCTGAAAAGGACATCATGGATAGAAGTCCTCGTAGTAAACAAGATGGTATTTTTGCGGGTGGTTTAGGTATCGATGCCTTATATCAAGGTGCTCTAGTTACTATCTTAACTCTAGCTGCTTTCTTTATTGGCGAAAGATTAGAATCAGGATATTGGGCATTTATGCATATCGCTGATTGTGAAGAAGGTATTACAATGGCTTTCTTAACGATGAGTATGTGTGAAATTTTCCATTCATTTAATATGAGAAGCCAAAGAGGTTCTGTTATTAAGATGTCATTAGAAGGTAATCATAACAAGATGTTGACTCTTAGTATGATCGCGTCTTTGATTCTTACGACATGTGTAATTGAAATTCCTTTCTTGGCTAATGCGTTTGGCTTTACTCCTATTGGTATAGAAGAATATGCAATTTCTCTTGCCTTAGCTGTTTCAATTATTCCTTTAGTTGAACTTGTTAAGTATTTCCAAAGAAAGAAAAATGTTTAAGAGCGAAATAATCGCTCTTTTTTGAAAAAAGTGTTGACCTTCTACTTAGTATAAGGAATATGCTTAGCTTGTAAATGGAGGTGTTTTTTATGAATATTAAAGAAGTTGAAAAGATTACTGGCATTTCTAGCCAAAATATTCGTTTTTATGAGAAGGAAGGTTTAATTAAACCAAATCGAGATGACAGTAATGGATATCGTGTATATAGCGAAGATGACATTAAACTATTAAAGATGGTTAAGATGCTTAGAATGTTAGATATGCCTGTTGGTGATATCAAAGAATTATTAAGTGGTGGAAATTTATCTTTATGTCTTGATAAACAAAAAGAATTATTAGAGAAGAAAGTCTCTGATGCTATGTATGCGATTAAGATGTGTGATGGTTTAAAAGATGAGTGCAATTCTTTAGCTGATCTTGATGTAGATAAGTATCTAGGTGAAATGGAAAAAGATAGTAGTCATTATTTTAAATTGTGGTTAAATGACTATAAAAGTGTTATTGAATATCAACATAAAAGAGTGTTTACTTTTACACCAGATAGAGCAATCGTTGATAGATATGACTTCGCCAATGCCTTATATGATTATGGAAGAAGTGTTGGCAAGGAAATAGAAATCACAAAAGAGGGCATGTATCCTGAATTTATTATGGATGGCGAAGAATATGAAGCATGTCGTAATTATACTGCTGTAAGAGGAATTCCTGTTTCGACTATTAAGTGTACTAGAAAAGGAATGGAAGAATTGACTGGCCGTAAAAAGCTTATGGCAATATTCCGTATTTGTTTACCAAGTGTTATCTTCTTTATATTATTTATAAGATGGGAAGACTTAGATTTATTAAATCCTGCTGCTAGTATTTTTATGATAGTAATGATGTTAATTGTATCTATTGCGATGTCGGTTTATAACTATCATATGTATTGGAATCGAGATTACAAGTATGAAGATAAAGAGTAATGGCAGTGCCATTACTCTTTTAGATGTTATCTATCTTATGATTTATTTGAACTAATAATCTAAAGCTTAATAAGGCAACTAAAGTTTCACTTATTGGGAATGACCACCACAAGGCATTTAAACCTTTTGTTAGTGAAAGAAGATATGCAAGTGGAATAAGAATTATTAATTGTCTTAATAATGATAAGAACAATGATTGTTTACTACCATCTAATGCTTGTAGGAAGGAACAAACTTGAATATTGATAGCAGAACCAATAAATGATAATGAACATATACGCATAGCTACAATGGCAATATCATGCATCTCTTGATCGGGATTAAACATTGATAGTAGGGTATTAGGGAATAATAAGAAGATTATCATTCCTATAACCATGATTACACAGGATGAAATTAATGTTAACTTAATACATTCTCTAATTCTGTTCTTTAATCTAGCACCATAATTAAAGCTGATGATGGCGATAACCGCATTAGAAATACCATTGATGGCCATACATAAGAATTGATATAACTTGAAATATACACCAAAGGCTGTAGTGGCAGATGATGAATAGGCTGATAAGATTTTATTAATAAAAACAGTAGCGATTGACATGATAGAGCTCATACAAATAGCTGGTATGGCAATCTCATACATTTGTTTAAATAATTCTTTATCGAATTTAAAGTTTTTAAAAGATAAATTAACTTCTTTTACTTTATAAATAGTTAAGATAATACCAATAGCCATCGCAACCATTTGGCCAATTACAGTAGCGATTGCAGCACCCTTAATACCCATAGGTTCACCAATTAAGCCAAAGATTAAGATTGGATCTAGGATACAGTTAATAATAGCACCTACTGCTTGAATATATAAGTTATAAACAGCGTTGCCTGTAGCTTGCATAACTCTTTCAAACGCAATCTGAATATTGATGCCAAAGCCAAAGATAGTGCATATTCTAAAGTAAATAGCACCTTGAGCTATTAATTCTGCATCACTTGTAAAAAACATCATGAACTTTTCCGCAAAGAATAGTCCTGCTACTAGAAACAATAATGAATGAATAGCTGACATTAATAGACCATGGCATAAAACTTGTTGAGCCTTATCTTTATTGTTTTCGCCTAGTGATCTAGCTAGTAGTGCTTGTATACTTAGGGCAGTTCCAACAGCTACGGCAACTAATATTTGTTGAATTGGGTAACATAAAGAAACAGCATCGAATGCTGTTTTAGAATAATGTGATACGAAGACACTATCTATTATGTTATATAGAGCACTGGCTACCATTGAAATTACAATTGGTAGGCTCATGTCAAATAAAAGTTTGTTCATAGGCATAACTGCCATCTTGTTTGTGTTAGTCATCTAAATCCCCTTTTCCTTAAAAGACACTTTGAGATTTCTTATGCTGGCACAAAGTGAGAAACTTTTGTTTCGGCCGTTCTATTTAAACAAATAATTATATAGAAGTCAAATTATATTGTTTTAAGTGCTTATAAAGTTCATTAACAGGTAGTCCCATGATGGCATAATAGTCACCATCGATTCTATTAATAAACTTACTACCTAGGCCTTGGATGGCATAGGCTCCTGCCTTATCTAGAGGTTCTTTAGTTAAGACATAATCTTCTATTTCTTTATCAGTTAATTCATCGAAATAAACATCAGAAACTACCGCAAAAGTATCAACCTTGTCCTTAGTATAGATACAAACACCAGTAATAACTTTATGCTTATTACCTGATAATTCTTTTAACATTTCTATGGCGTGTTCAAAAGTCTTAGGTTTACCCAATACTTTATTATCGATGGTTACGATGGTATCAGATCCAATTACTAGCGCGTCTTGGTTGTTTATAAAAACCGACTTCGCTTTACCATAGGCAAGTCTTTTGATTTCTTCTTCCAAGGGTTTACTTGAATCAATTGTTTCTTCAAAGTCAGAGACAATAATTTCAAAGTCCTTGATTAGAGTGCTTAAAAGTTCTTTTCTTCTAGGAGAGCCACTAGCCAAGATTATTCTCATGTTTTAAATACCTCGTATATAAATGATTAAGTCCAGTTGTTACCATATCAGGATCATAATATTCAATTTCTTTAATATCATTTACGATATCTTTACCATAACCGCCACATGCAATAATCTTAGGTGTAACCTTTAGTTCACCCTTTAATCCTGCAAATAGATAACGAAGTGAACCGATATAACCAAGATACAAACCAACATTCATCGCATCTTTTGTGTTATTGGCTAGAAAACTTGTTGTTCTTTGTGTTTTAAGTTCTGGTAATTTAGCTGCATTAGCATATAAAGATGCTGCCACCTTGCCATAGCCTGGAGCGATGATACAGTGTTTGAATTCACCATCAGCACTGACATGGCTTATAACTGTTGCGGTACCTAAAGATACGACAAATAATTCTGTCTTATATACATCATAGGCATAAGCACACATTACTAAAAGATCGCTTCCTACTTCTTCTGGATGAGGAGTATCTACTTTGATGCCTAGAGGTCTTAAAGGGTCAATGAAGATTGGCTCCTTGTTTAAGATTCTTCTTACATCATTTAATAAAAGTTCGCTTGATGCAGGTACAACAGATGAGATAATACAGTCATCTAGCATGTTTTCGCTTAGATTGTTTCTGTATAAAAAGTTTTTGATTAAAGCTCCATAGTCGTCTTGTTTAGACTCATATAGGCCACTAAATAATTTTTTGTCTTCATGGAAGATAGCTAGCTTAAGGCTAGTATTTCCTAAATCAATAGTTAATAACATTTTTAATATTCCTTTATTATGCTATCTAATGATAACTTATTCTTTTAAATCTAACAAATAAAAAACGTAGTTATTATCAACTACGTTTAAGAAACAAAATGGTCCGGGCGAAGGGACTCGAACCCCCACGGTCACCCACTAGATCCTAAGTCTAGCGCGTCTGCCAATTTCGCCACGCCCGGATTGCTTATTAATGATATAGCAAATAATTTTAAAAAGCAAGGAATTATTATATAATTTTTCAAAGAACGAAAGAGTAGGGATAACGCGTTAAGTGCCTGTATACGGAACGTTGATATAGGACGAAGAGGAATCGCGGTGTTATCTCGCGTTCGCTGGAGGTTTTAGATGAAAAATAAACGTGTTGGTTCTTTAGTTATTTTAGCCTTAATGATTGGGCTAAATATTGTGTTTTCACGCTTTGTATCTATTAAAGCAATGAATTTCAAAATTAGTTTTACATTCTTAACTATTGTTTTGAGTGCCTACTTTTATGGATACTATGGTGCGATTATGGTAGCTTTATTTGGTGACCTACTTGGAGCCCTATTATTCCCAATTGGTCCTTATAATCCACTATTAACTTTAACTAGTATTATGTGTGCTGTTGTTTATGCTTATTTTTTCTATAAGAAAGATTTAAGTAATAAGAATATTATTTTAGCTTGTTTGATTAATCGTTTCATTATTAGCTTATTTATAAACACAACGATTATTTCACTTATGTATAACTTGTCTTTTAAGGCAACTTTCATAACTCGTATTTATTCTTCAACAGTTATGTTTGTAGTAGAGGTACTAGCTTTGTGCTTCTTAAGGAAGTATATGAAGTATGTTGAAAACAGACGCAATTAGTTATCTTGAATCAAAAAAAGGTAATGGGAATTATTTAAAGGAAGTAATACCTTATTTTGATAATGTTCAAGATAAGCTAAAAATCATTCATGTAGCTGGTTCTAATGGCAAGGGTTCCGTATGTGCAATGCTGTCTTCTGTTTTAAAAGAGGCTAACTATAAAGTTGGTACTTTCATTTCACCTCATTTGATTGAATATAATGAGCGTTTTTTAATAAATGGAAAATGTATTAGCGATACTGATTTTGTTAGGCTAACGGAAAAAGTTAAAAAAGTTAGTGAAGATATAGGATACAATTTAACTTTCTTTGAGATATTAACCTGTATTGCCTTTCTATATTTTTATGAACAAGAATGTGATGTTGTAGTGCTTGAAGTTGGCTTAGGTGGCCGATTAGATGCGACTAATGTGATTAATAATAGCGTCCTTTCTATTATTACAAATATTGGTTTGGAACATACCAAAATACTTGGAGATACACTCGAAAAGATTGCACTTGAGAAGGCTGGTATTATCAAAGATGATGGTGATGTTTTGGTATATGGACCCGATTGTGTATTGCCTGTTTATGAAAAAGTATGTAGAGAGAAAAAGGCTAGATTATATAAGTGTAACTTTAGTTTAGTTGATAGTGATATAAAACTTGGATTAAATGGCAAGTATCAACGCTTTAATGCTAGTATCGTGTTAGATGCGGTTAATATCTTAAGAGATAAGGGTTTTTATATAGATGATAATGCGCTTAAATTAGGTTTAGAGAAAGCTGAATGGATGGCTAGAATGTATGTGTTATCTAAAAAGCCTCTATTCATGATTGATGGAGCCCATAATGTCCAATGCGTTAAGGCTTTGACTGATAGCCTAGATGGCAAATATACTTTTGTGATAGGCATCTTAAAAGATAAAGATTATAAAGAGATGATCAATTTAATGCTTCCATATGCATCCGAATTTGTTTGTATCAAACCTGATAGTATTCGTGCTATAGAACCTAATATCTTAAAAGAATATATTGATGAAAAAGGTATTAAGTGTTGTGTCTTTGATGATGTCTATTCTGGTATTGAATATGCATCTGATAAGGATACTGTAGTCTGTGGCTCTTTATATTTAAGTGGCGAAGTACTATTGGCTTATAAGAAGTTATTAAGGAAAAGATGTAAAGAGAAGCTTAATAGCTTAAGTAGAGATGAAGTTGTCTATAAGTCCAAAGTTATAGTTGACAAGATCAAGAATAGTTCAGAGTTTAAGAAAGCTAAGAATGTCATGATTTATAAGGCTTTTGGAAGTGAAGTAGATTTAAGTGAACTTGAAAAAGAAGATAAGGTCTTTAGTTATCCAGTATGCTTAAGCGACAATGAGATGAAGGCTGTTGTTCCTCTTGATGGCTTTTATCTAAATAAATATGACATATTAGAACCCAAAGGTATTGAAACTAATGATATCGATTTAGTTATTTGTCCAATTTTGGGCTTTGATTCTAATTTGTATCGTATAGGATATGGAAAAGGTTATTTTGATCGCTTCTTAGCAGGCGTTAATTGTCCTGTAATTGGTGTGGCATATGAGAATTGCAAGGTAGAAAAGGTGCCAAAGGGTTGTTTTGATAAAAAGCTTGATATTATCTATAGTGAAGAAAATGTTTATAAGGGATATAATTAATAGATAATACGGAGGGGCTTTTTGATGAAGGTCGTTATTGTAGGTTGTGGTAAGGTTGGTAAGACCATCGCCGAAGAATTGGTAAAAGAAAATCACGATATTATCTTGATTGATGAGAATGCAGAACTTGTTGAAGATGTTTCTAATTCTCTTGATATCATTGGAGTGGTTGGTAATGGTGCTAGTTTAAATATTTTAAAAGAAGCAGGTATTGAGACAGCTGATGTTTTGATTGCGGTAACCAGTGCTGATGAAATAAATATGTTGTGTTGCCTATTCGCGAAAAAGGCGAATAAGGATTTAAAGACTATCGCAAGAGTCAGAAATCCAATTTATAGTTCTGAATTAAGTTATATTAAGGATGAACTTGGCTTAACGATGACTATTAATCCTGAGATGATTACAGCTAGAGAAATCTCTCGTTTGATTAGATGGCCTAGTGCTTTAAAAGTTGATTCTTTTATTAGAGGTAAGGTTGAGCTTATTTCTTTTGCGGTTAATGGCAATAAAAAGCTTGTTGATAAGAGCCTTGCTCAAATTAAGAAGACCTATAGTGAAGATATCTTGTTTGTAGGTATCGAAAGAAATAAGGAAGCTATTATCCCGAATGGTGAAACTATAATTTTAGATGGTGATAAGGTTTCTGTTTGTGCTACACCTGCTGTCGCTTCTAAGTTCTTGGATAAGATTGGTATTTATCAATCTCCTATTAAGAATTGTTTTATCGTGGGTGGTAGTGATATTGCCTTCTATTTAGCTTCTATCCTACAAAAATCTAATATCGATGTAGCGATTATGGATATGGATCCAAAAAGATGTGATTATTTATCTATCAATCTTCCGTATGCAAGCATTATTAATGGTTGTGCATCTGATGATAACGTTCTTATTGAAGAAGGCTTACCGGAATGTGATTCTTTCTGTTCGTTAACAGGAATTGACGAAGAAAATGTTATTTTATCTTTATATGCTAAGTCTAGTAGTAAGGCTAAGGTTATTACTAAGGTAAATCATATTAGCTACGAGAGTGTTTTGAATAATTTAGATGTTGGTGCCTTGGTTTCTCCTAAGAATATTACAGCTAATAGTATTATTGCCTACATCCGAGCTTTAGCTAATTCTGGTGAGAATGAAGTTGAGACTATGCATCGTATTTTAAACGGTAAGGCTGAGGCGCTTACTTTTGTGATTAGAGAGAAGACTAAGTCTATTGGAGTTACTTTAGAGGAACTTAAGACTAAGGATAATTTGTTGATTTGTTTGATTATTAGAGGTAATCAAATCATTGTGCCAAGTGGTAAAGATAAGATTGAAATTGGTGATACGGTTCTTGTGGTTACTACTCATCAAGGTTTTAATACAATCGAGGATATCGCGAAGTAATGAATAAGTCATTTATTAGACATTCACTAAGTTTATGTGTAGGCATTGAGTCACTGTTTTTAATGTTGACTTCTTTAATTGCGCTTATTTATCACGAAAGAGGCTTTTTAGCATACTTCTTAACTGGTTTAATCGTTGGTCTTCCAACTCTATATAGCATTTCTAAGCGTCCCAAGAATAGTGTCTTTTTTGCGAAAGAAGGCTTTGTCCTTGTTGCTTTGTCTTGGATAGTTTTGAGTATGATTGGAGCAATCCCATTGTTACTACTAGGTGAGGCAAGTAACTTTGTCGATGCCTTATTTGAAATAGTATCTGGTTTTACCACAACTGGTGCCACTATCATGAATGATGTAACAGCACTAACTCACGCAACCTTATTTTGGCGTTCATTTACTCACTGGATTGGTGGTATGGGAATGCTGGTGTTTGCACTTGCAATATTACCAGGAACTGAAGGGAGAGCTATGTATATCATGAAAGCTGAGGCTCCAGGACCTTCTGTTGGTAAACTTGTTTCTAAGCTGTCTAATACCGCTAAGATTTTATATGGTATTTATGCTGGTTTAACTCTTTTACAGGTTGTTTCATTGTTGCTATGTAAGATGTCAATATTTGATTCGATAGTATTGTCTCTAGCTACTGCTGGTACTGGTGGTTTTGGTATCTTGAATGATTCCTTTGTGTCTTATTCAACTAGTGCTCAGCTTGTTACTACTATCTTTATGATTATCTTTGGTGTTAATTTTAATGTTTATTATTATTTATTGATTAAGGATTTTAAGGCAGCCTTTAAGTGTGAGGAAGCTCGTTGGTATTTTGGTATTATTATCGTTTCAGTATTATTGATTGCCTTTAATATTACTTCGATGTTTAACTCTTTCTTTGAAGCGCTTAAACATGCTTTCTTTAATGTTGGCTCAGTTATTACTACAACCGGTTTTGCCTCACATGACTTTAACACATGGCCAGAGTTTTCTAAGACCATCTTATTAATATTAATGTTTATAGGTGCTTGCGCTGGTTCTACTGGTGGTGGTATTAAGGTGAGTAGAATTGTGATTATGTTGAAGGATTTTAAGAATACTGTTGATCATTATGTTTTCCCAAGAAAAATTAAGCATGTTTTCTTTGAGGGCAAGGCTTTAAATAATGATTTGGTTTATTCAATCCGTTCTTATATTTCCATTTATTTCTTCTTATTCTTTATTTCTTTACTTTTGTTAAGTTTGAATGATTTGGATTTCGCAACTAATTTTTCAGCAGTAGCAGCTTGTTTCAATAATATCGGTCCTGCCTTTGGCTTGGCTGGCCCGATGTCAAATTATAATTGTTTTAATTATTTCTCTAAGATTGTGCTAATTTTTGATATGTTGGCAGGTCGTTTAGAGTTGATTCCGATTTTGATTTTATTTAGTCTTGCGAAAAATAGACGCAAACAAGTTAAGGCGATTGAAGATGAATAGAATATTATTGATTCCAAATCCTAATTTATGTGACTTAGATAAGGCTGTTAAAGATGTTACTTCATATTTTGAAGACTTTGAGGTTTTTATTGATCCACTTGAAACAGATATAGCTTATAAATGTCTTGATGAAAAGATGAAGGATTTTGATGTGGTTGTCACACTTGGTGGTGATGGTTCAATGTTGAAGGTTGTTGAACTGGTTTATAAACATGACCTTTGTATGTTTGGAATTAATTATGGTGGTGTAGGCTATTTAACATCTCTTAAGAAGAATGAATTGGATGTTTTAAGAAACAAGACTTATATTGAAGAGAGAAGTGTTTTAGATGTTAGTATACCAACTCTAAACTATAAGCGTATCGCTTTAAATGATGCGGTTATTTTTAAGACCAATATCAATGTTCCAATTAAATTAAGTGTTGATGATGGAAGTGATACTTGTGAGCATTTTGCGGATGGCTTGATTGTGGCTACTTCTACTGGTTCTACTGCCTATTCTTATTCGGCTGGTGGGCCTGTCATTGAAGAAGGAAAACTTATCTTGACACCAATTTCTCCAGTACTTAGGAGAAGCACTTATAAGATTTATAATGATGATGTTTCTTTTAAGATTAATTCCATTAGAGATAATCGTGATAAGGCTTATATATCAATCGACGGTTCTGATCAAATAGAGATTGATAGGGATAATACGGTGTTTGTTAAGAAAGCACCTAAGTGTTTAAAGATTGTGAGATTTGAGTATGATTGAACGTAAAGAAATAACAATTGATTGTTTGCGTGATGAAAAAAGATATTTAACCGTATATGTGCCTGATAAAGAGGGCACATTTCCTGTTTTATATATGATGGATGGCCAGAATGTCTTTTTTGATGAGGATGCAACTTATGGTAAGTCATGGGGTATGTATGATTATCTTGTGAAAAATGATGTTGATTTGATTGTGGTAGCTATTGATTCAAGCCGTGGCAAGAATAATGAGAGATTATTTGAATATGCACCATATGATTTTGTGGATTATCAATATGGTTTGATTAAGGCTGAGGCTAAGAAGTTTATAAAGTGGTTAGTAAGAGATCTTAAGTCTTATGTTGATGGTAAATATCCTGTAAAAGGTGATAGGGAGCATACTTTTATTGGTGGTTCTAGTATGGGTGGCTTGGTTTCTTATTATGCTTTGATGGAACATAATGATATATTTAGATGTGCTGCTTGTTTGTCTCCTTCTTTGTGGGTTGCCAATGACAAGCTTGTTAGACTTACAAAAAGAGCTTCTATTAAAAATGATACTGTGATTTATTTGGATTATGGTTCTAAGGAAGCTGGTAATAATAAGTATGCTAAAAGAGCGAAGGAAAGCTTTTGGAATTGTATTGATGCTTTAAAGAGTAGGCCAATTAACTTAAATGTTCACGTTATTCAAGGTGGCGAACATAATGAGGCTAGTTGGGAAAAAAGAGTTCCTGTTTTTGTTGAGATGTTTTTAAGGGGGTAGATAAATGAAGAATTTTGTGTTTATTTCGCCTAATTTTCCAAGTAATTATTATCATTTTTGTCGTGAATTAAAGAATAATGGCTTAAGAGTTTTGGGCATTGGTGATAGTAGTTATGAAATGTTGAGTCCTGAGCTTAAGGCTTCTTTGGATGAATATTATAAGGTTGATTCATTAGAAAATTATGAGAGTGTGTTTAAGGCGGTAGCTTTTTTCTCTTTTAAATATGGCAAGATTGATTATTTAGAGTCTAATAATGAATATTGGCTTGAACAAGATGCGATGCTTAGGGATGATTTTAATATCAATACTTCTTTTCATCATGATGATATGAAGTATGTGAAGTTTAAGTCTAAGATGAAGGAAAAGTATGCTTTGGCTGGTATTCCTTGTGCTAGATATTATTTGGTAGAAACATATGAAGGGTGTTTGGATTTTATTAATTGGGTAGGTTATCCGGTTATTGCCAAGCCGGATAATGGTGTTGGTGCTTGTGGTACTTATAAGATTAATAATGAAGCTGATTTGAAGCATTTCGTGGATTCAAAGGGTGATGCTTTGTATATTATGGAAGAATATATTGATGGAACAATTGTTTCTTATGATGCGATTGTTGATTCACATGGTGATCCAATGTTTGAAACGGGTAATGTGACAACTTTTTCTTTATTAGAAGTTGTGAATAATTTGAGTGATTCAGCCTTCTATATTAGAAAAGAACTTCCTGACGTTGTTAGGGAAAAGGGAAGAGCTGCTTTAAGGACTTTTGGTGTTAAGTCGCGTTTCATCCATTTTGAATTCTTTTGTTTAAATAAGGATCAATATTTGGGCAAGAAGGGTGATATTGTGGCGCTAGAGGTTAATATGCGTCCTAGTGGTGGTGTTTCTCCTGTAATGATGAATTACGCAAATGGAGTTGATGTTTATAAGATTTGGGCGGATATGATTGCCTTTGATAAGTTGACTCATGAATATGATAGTCCACATCATTATTGCACTTTTGTGGGTAGAAGAGATGGACTTAAGCATAAATTTACAATTGATGCCTTGAGAAGGAAGTATCCAGGTAAGATAGTTCTAGAGGAGAGAGTAGAAAAAGCTCTTTCTGGGGCTATGGGTGACTATATGTTTTTAGCGACCTTAGATAGCGAGGAAGAGCTTAATAGTTATTTAAGTGATGCGCTTAAGTTAGTCTAGAAGATATGGTAGGAAGTATTTGATTTGTTTATACCACCAATACCAATCATGGCTAACATCACTTCCCCAATAATCAAACCAGGCGTTAATGCCTTTAATGTTGAATAAATATTCTAGATATTTATAAGTTGGTATACCCATGTCTTCATAAGGACCCTGTCCTATACAAAAGATTATTTTCTTTTGGTTATAAGTATTTATATATGGGTGATTATTTGGCATGTTTGGTAAGAAAACTTCAGGTGAGTTGTTATAGAGGTTACCATCTGAATAGTCACCATAGAAGTATCTTGAATTAAAGACGCCTGATAAAGCCAATAGTCCTGTGAATAAATCAGGTCTTCTTAAGAAACAAATAGTGGCATGATTAGCCCCTAGGGAACAGCCAAAGGTTAATGGTAGTTTCTTGCATGGAGCTTTTTTGTTTATGATAGGAAGTACTTCGTTGATAATGAAGTTGAAGTATTGTTCCTGTCTATTACTTTTCCATTGTTTATCACCATCTGATGACCAAGTTTCTTCATCAATTGAGTCAACGACAAATACTTGAATCTTTTCGTTGTTGATATAGTCAGCAATTTCATCGATTAAGCCAAAACTTTCATAGTTGTCAGCTTTTGAGTTTTGGGTTGGAAAGGCTAGAATGGGTTGGCCATTAGAGCCATATATGTTTATATTGATGTCTTTGTCTAATATATATGAATGGTATTGAATTGTGCAGTTGTGCATAAAAAATCTCCTTGGCGCGCCCAACAGGAATTGAACCTGCAGCCTTTTGAATCGGAGTCAAACGCTCTATCCGTTGAGCTATGGGCGCATTATTTACCGGTTGAGCCAAAGCCTCCGTGTCTACTTGTCTTTATTTCTTCTTCTTGGACGGTATAAAACTTTAAGAAGATGCCTTGAACGAAGCGTTCACCTTTGTTGATGATGATATCGTGATCTCCCATATTGATAATAGAGATAATGATATGACCTTGGTTGTCGGCATAGTAATAGTCACTATCAATGATTCCTACAGTGTTTGATAGAAACATTTGGTGTTTGATGCCAAATGATGATCTTGGATAAATATTTAAAACATAGCCTTCTTCCATTTGACAACGGATGCCTGTAGGTATTTTGATGTTTTGGCCTGGTTTAACAGTTATATCAAAGGGACATACAAAGTCATAACCAGCTGAACCTGTTGTGGCTCTTTTTGGTAGAATGATGTCTTGGTATATTGTGTTATCTTTATTGTTTGTATCTTTTCTGAATTGGTCGATACTGACTTTTTGAAATCTTCCTATTTGCATGTCTAAATTATAATATGGAAAATATCAATGAGAATAAGGAAAGCGAAAATATCAAAAAAAATGAATAAAAGAATCAAGAATCATTAGGCTATATGAGCCCTATTGATTATAGAAAATCATTTGGTTTATCATGTTAATAAAGTCCAAGAAAACATCCGCAGCTCCACCCTTATATATATCTAAACAATTACAAGATATATGTAAAGTAATTGAAGAATATGGACAAAAGGATAAAAACTATTGGCTTACAGGCCAATAGTATAAAGATGTTATGAATTCTAAACAATATAGCAATGTTGTATTATTAGATAAAATAGCAATGAAACCATGGTTCTTAATAATATATAAAAGTGAATATGCCGGAATATGTATGAGTTGGTTTGTTCTAAAGTGTTAACTGAAATATCTTGGTTTGATTTCTCAACAGAAAATGGTGGAGCAGGATGGAGAAAATTCGAAAGAATTTTTAAGGATGTTTATCAACAAAATTATTGAACAAACTTAACAAGAAAGAAATGAAATAGTATGATCGATTGGAAAAAAATAAAAAAGATAGATGCACATATACATTTAATGCCACCAGATGTTATTGAGGCTAATAAAGAGAATGGTGGTAACTTTATAGATTTTGGTGATGTGAGAGATTATCTTGAAATAATGGATAAATATAATATTGAATCAGCCTTTATAATGCCATTTAATGATCCATATATGTTATCTATGGATTTCAATGTATGCACCGTCCATAATAATTTGTTTGATATGTGTGGCAAAGCGAAAAATAGATTGTTTTGCTTTGCCGATATTGATATTAGAAATGATTTAGAAAGAACTATTCAAATATTAGAAGATGTAGTTAAAAGAGAAGAAGTATTAGGTTTGAAAATTCATGCAACAAATACCGCTTATCCGATTGATGGCATGTATTATGATGAGGTTTTTAAATGGGCAAATAAAAATAATATTTTAGTAGAAATACATTCATATCCAAGAATACACCTTATGGATGATGTCTGTTCTCCGGCCAGGATAAAAAATGTTATAAAAAAATATCCGAAGCTACGTATATCGATTGCTCATATTGGTGGTTTTCAATATGAAGAATTAATTGACTTAGGACTGTTTTTTAATATCTCTGCAATATTGCCAGATTTGGTAGATAAGTACGGCATTGAAGATGCGAATAAAATCTTAAGAAGATTAGACGTAGAAAAATTAATATTTGCTACTGATTATCCTGATAATCGTAAACTTGAACCAAGCAAAATATATGACAAGTATTTTGAAATTCTAAGCAAAATGGACTTTTCAGAGGAAGAAGCTGAGAAAATATGCAGACTAAATGCATTGGAAATGATTAATAAATAATTGAGTTCAAAAATCAAAAAAATTAAAAAAGTTTAAAAAATGCTTGCCAAAGCTAAAAAGTATATGGTATATTAAATAGGCACTGATAAGTGGCAACACAGTGTTGAGATGAAGAAGTACTCAAGAGGCCGAAGAGGAGGCCCTGCTAAGGCCTTAGGTCGGATTTCCGGCGCGAGGGTTCAAATCCCTCCTTCTTCGCCAGAATATATGCAGATGTAGTTCAATGGTAGAACGCGACCTTGCCAAGGTCGACACGAGGGTTCAATTCCCTTCATCTGCTCCATTAAGTGGTCACGTGGTGTAGCGGTTAACATGCCTCCCTGTCACGGAGGAGATCGTGGGTTCGATTCCCATCGTGACCGCCATTTGTAAGAATTGGAGTTATTGATTGATAACTCTTTTTTTTATATCATATTGCTTAGTGAAAGAAGGTATATATATGGAAAATGCTTGGAAGAAATATGCTGGTAATTTAGATCCAGTAATGAATTTTGGTAAAGATTACATTGATTTCATGACTTTATCAAAAACAGAAAGGGAAACAGTAGCTAATTCTATTGAAATAGCTGAAAAAGCTGGTTTTAAGGATTTAAATACTGTTAGCGAATTAAAGGCTGGTGATAAGGTATATTTCAACAACCGTGGTAAGTCTTTATTCTTATTTGTAGTTGGTAAAGAAGATTTAGCTAAGGGCTTAAACATCTTAGGTGCCCATGTTGATTCACCTCGTTTGGATCTTAAACAGCATCCTTTATATGAAGATTCAGGTCTAGTATTATTAGATACTCACTACTATGGTGGTATTAAGAAGTATCAATGGGTTGCTCAACCTCTAGCTCTTCATGGTGTTGTTTGTAAGAAAGATGGCAGCTTAGTTAAGGTTGTGATTGGTGAAAGTGAAGATGATCCAGTTGTTGGTGTAAGCGACTTATTAATTCATTTAGCTGCTGATCAAATGAAGAAGACAGGTTCTAATGTAGTAGAAGGTGAAGATTTAAATGTTTTATTTGGTTCAATTCCTGCTGCAACAGAGGAAGATGAGAAGGAACTTGTTAAGAAGAATATTTTGAATCTATTAAAAGAGAAGTATGATATCGAAGAAGATGATTTCATTTCTGCAGAAATTGAAGTAGTTCCTGCTGGTAAGGCAAGAGATTATGGTTTTGACAGAAGCATGGTTATGGCTTATGGCCAAGATGATAATGTATGTGCTTATACTTCTTTAAGAGCTATTGTTGAAGAAGAAAATCCTGAAAGAACAAGTTGTTGCATCTTATCTGATAAGGAAGAAGTTGGTTCTCAAGGCAATACTGGTATGCATTCAAGTGCATTTGAGAATACTTTAGCTGAATTAATGGATAAGTGTGGTCAATATTCTGAATTAAATATCAGAAGATGTTTAAGAAATTCAATGATGTTGTCTAGTGATGTTAGTGCAGCTCATGATCCTAATTACCCAAGTGTAAGTTCTCCAAATCAAAATAACGCTGAATTCGGTAAGGGTATTGTGTTCAATAAGTATACTGGTTCTAGAGGTAAGGGTGGCAGTAATGATGCTAATCCTGAATTTATTGCTAAGATTCGTAAGGTTTTAGATGAAAATGGTGTTAATTACCAAACAAGTGAGCTTGGTAAGGTTGACCAAGGCGGTGGTGGCACTATCGCTTATATCTTAGCTAATAAGGATGTTGAAGTAATTGATGCAGGTGTTGCGGTTCAAAATATGCATGCTTGTTATGAAGTTACAAGTAAGGTAGATATCTATGAAGCTTATCTAGCTTATAAGGCTTTCTTAAAGGATATGAAATAATTAGATTAGGCTCGAAAGAGTCTTTTCTTTATGCTTAAGTAAAAAGTTTGTTATTATGAAAATATGAAAAAGAAAACATTGAAAAGAATTGACTTATTATTGTTGGTGATAGTTATCTTATTAATTACTGTTTTGGTTTATAGAATTTCAAATAAAGAGAAACTATCTGATGCTTATTTAGCTAGTGATACAAATAATGTTCTTGTTTATGATGAAGGTGATAAGGAAGTATCTTTAGTGCGTGGACAACTTGTTTCTCTATCTGATAAGACTAAAGAAATGAATGGAAATGAATATCATAAGGTTTATTTGGGTGACACTGTTTATTATGTTTATAAAGATAATTTAGTTTTAGATAGAGAATCATCAGTACTTGAGAAGTCTTTATATGTTTATCGTACTTGTAGTGTTTATCAAGACAAAGAGGGTAGTAAACTTACTGGTTTGATAGAAAGGGGCGAAAAGATTAATGTTATTGGTCACAGTCCCCTAAAAGATGATGGTAGCGTTGATCGTTATCAATTTGATGGTGGTTATATTTTAAGCAAATATCTTACAAACGATAAGGAATTATTGAATATTTCTAATCCTTTTTCAAATGATACAAGTAATCCCTATGGGGCAGGTAGTGCTAGTGAACTTGATTATATAGGCAACGAAAAGGTTCAAATAGAAGATAATGTGATGCCTGATGTTTGTAAGTCTTTATATATTAATAAAGAGGCAATGGAAGATATTGAGGATTATATCGAATTAGCTAAAAGAACTGCTGTAAATACTTTTGTGATTGATATTAGAGATGCTCATATTGTTTCTTATAAGTCAGATATTATGAAGGAAAGATCTATTTCTTCTTATGATGCAGCTACTTTTACCATGGAAGATTTTAAAGCACAACTTGATAAGGTGAAAGATGCTGGCATTTATATGGTTGGCCGTATAACTATTTTTAAAGATAAGAATTTTATGATTGATCATCCAGAATTCGCGATTGCGGATTTAAATGATGATGGTAAGCCTTTTATGTATGGAGGGTCTTATTGGCCTAGTCCTTTTCTAAGAGAAGTATGGGAATATAATGTAGAGCTTGCCAAAGAGGCTGTAACTAAATTAGGTTTCAATGAAATAGAATTTGATTATGTGCGTTTTCCTGAACAAATAGATTATTATGCTGATAAGTTAAATGCTCTTGATTTACAAAATAAATATGATGAGACAAGGTCTGAAGTTATTCAAAGATTTTTAATGTATGCAGTTGATGAATTACATGGCGTTGGGGCTTATGTTTCAGCTGATGTCTTTGGGGAGACTAGTAATAATTATGTAACGGCTTATGGACAATACTGGCCAGCTATTTCAAGTGTAGTTGATGTTATTTCACCTATGCCCTATCCTGATCATTTTAATACCCATGCTTATAATATTGAAGAAGTTGTTTGGGAAGTTCCTTATAAGTTAATGTTGGCTTGGGGTAAGGAAGCTAAAAAGATGCAAGACATCACCCCTAACAGAGCTAGAGTAAGAACTTTTATCCAGGGCTATAATTCTATAAGTAGACCTTATGTTGTCTATGATAACGAGAAGCTACTAGATCAAATCAATGGTTTGGCTGATGCAGGTATTTTAGATAACGGTTATATCGTTTGGAATGCCGGTAGTTATATTGATAATTATTGTTTATATGAGGATGCACTTAGTAGGTAACTAGTTATAAAAATGTTTGTATGATACGAAAAATAACATATTATATAATTTTTCGTTTATAATTGATATTATGTTAGATATTAAATCGATGGCGATTTCTTTTGAGTTATTTGGGGCATTTGTTTCGTTAATGTTGGGTGCCTTCTTTTTCCTACAAAAGAATAAGGATGAAATCGATAGAGATATCATGAATGTTGTTTCTCTTGGTGCTTTACTTTTAATTAGTGACAGTATGACTTATCTTTATGACAGTGTAACAACAGATGTTGGTTTTATCATTAATAAATTAGCTACTTTCTTAGTTTATACATGTAACTATACTTTGTTGACGTTGTTTGGAAAGTGCTTGATTGATTATATTAAGCCAAATAAGAAACAAAGATGTGTGTTTTGTGTAGTATTTATTTGTATTATTATTTCTTTAATAATGCTGGTAGCATCTCAATTCTTTGATATTATCTATTATTTTGATGAGTTTAATGTATATCACAGAACTAATTTATATTTCTTATCACAGATTACTTCTTTTATAGGTATTTTCTGTTATGGATATTTCTTGCTGAAGAATAAGAATAAGATGATGAAAAATGAATATTATGCTACTTTGTGTTATGTTGTTATTCCTAGTTTATGCACAATAATTCAAACTTTTATTTATGGTTTTCCATTTCAAATATTGTCACTTGTTATAAGTGGTTGGTTACTTTTCTTAACTAGAGATTTGGCAGTTAGAAATAATTTGAAGCAGGCTCTTGATTCTAAGGACTCTTATTTGAGTAAGATGTCTCATGATTTAAGAACGCCACTAAATGGTATTATTGGGCTTTTGGATATCAATGATAACCATCCAGATGATACCGAATTAAATCAAAGAAGTCGTGATAAGGCTAGGGTTGCTGCTAATCACTTGTTGTCTTTGTTGAATGATGTTTTAGAGTTGAGCAAACTAGATAGTCAAAGGGCTGTCTTGATTGAGGATCCTTTTGATTTAAGAGATGTTCTTGATGAGGTTGAAACTATTTCTAAGTTAAAGGCTGAGTCTATGAATATTAACTTGATCTGTAATTATAAGGATGGTTTAACTTGTCCATATGTTTATGGTTCTTCTTTGCATATGAAACAAATTTTATTAAATCTTGTGGATAATGCGATTAAATATAACAAAGTTGATGGTTTTGTAAAGCTTGATGTTAATGTTAAAAGACATAAGGAAGATTTGATTACCTATGAATTTGTGGTTAAGGATAATGGACTTGGTATTGATAAGGAATATCTTGATCATATCTTCGAGCCTTTTAGTCAAGAGAATCAAAACTTTAATGAGTATCGTTTAGGTACTGGTTTAGGTATGTCTATTGTCAAAGGACTTGTAGAACTTATGAAGGGTTCTATTTCGGTTACTTCTAAAAAAGGTGAAGGAAGTACCTTTGAAGTTGTGATTCCTTTTAAGATAGCTCCTGAGATTGTTAAGAATACTAAGGATTCTAAGGTATCTATTAAGGGCAAAAAGGTTTTACTTGTTGAGGATAATGATTTAAATAGAGAAATTGCCAAGACTTTACTTGAAGATGAGGGTGTTTTGGTTAGTGAAGCTGTCGATGGCTTAGATGCGTTGAAGGTTTTTGAAGAGTCTGAGATTGGCTATTTTGATTTGATTTTAATGGATGTTGTGATGCCTAATATGAATGGTTTATCTGCTACACGTGCTATTAGGGAACTTAATAGAATTGATAGTAATTTGCCTATTATCGCATTAAGTGCGAATGCTTATGCTGAGGATATTAAAAAGACCAAGGATGCTGGTATGGACGATTATGTGTCTAAGCCTTTTAAAATTGAAAATCTTGTTGAAATGATTGATAAGTACTGTTAATATATTTCTTGTGGATGTAATTATAACAATCGAAGATAAGCAAGATAATTATAAAGAAGTAGTTAGAGAGAAAAATATTATTAATAAGAAGCATTTTTCTTATGCTGATTCGTTGGATGTTTTAAATGATGTGCGCATCTTTAATAATGGAATTACGATATTTCGAAAAGATGAAAATCATGAGACTTTTGTGGTCTTAAGGGATAAACCTTATATCAAGGTAAAGTCATCTGAGGGTAGTATTGTTTTTTCTATTAAAGAGCTTGCATTATCAATAAACAATGATATTATATCTATTGGCTATTATTTAAATGATAGTTACAAGCAAATAAAGATAGAATTTATAGGAGATTAATATAAAAAATGACAGCAAAAAGATCAATGGCTGATGTAGCATATGATTATATCGCAGCTCATAAAATGGCAATTCCTTTCAAGGAACTTTGGGCTGAGGTATCTAAGGAAACTGGAGTAAGTGGCGATAGGGTAGCGTCTTTTTATTCTGATTTATCAATCGATGGACGTTTTGTACAACTTGATGGTAACAAGTGGGATTTAAAGAATCACTTAAAGTTTGAGGATACTCAAATCAATTTGGCTGAATTAGAAGTTGATGATGACGAGGGTGTTGTTTATGATGATGATGGCAACATCATTGAAGAACCTGAGGATGATGAATAAGGCGCTTTGCGTCTTTTCTTTTTGTATAATTAAGAAATGAAATATTTAATTTTTGATTTTAATGGAACGATATTAAATGATACTGAACTTGGACTTGAATGTATCAATAGATGTATTGATGATTTCTTAAATAGAGATCATTTAAGTTTGAAAGAATATCGTAATATCTTCACTTTTCCAGTTAAACATTATTATGAAGTAGTTGGCTTTGATTTTGATGTCTTAAGTTGGGAAGAAGTTGGTCGTAAGTGGATGGATTATTATGAGGCTGGTTTTGATAAGTGTCAGCTTTATGATGGTATTAGAGAAATACTTATTAAGAATCACTTGTTGGGTAATAAAAATATTGTCTTGAGTGCTTCTAAGTTGGATATGTTAAAAGGCCAGCTTGATAAGTTAGACATTCTTGATATGTTTGATGAGGTGCTTGGCATTGATAATATCTATGCTACTAGTAAGTTGCCTATTGGCTTAGAATTTATTAAGGATAAAAACCCTAAGGATTGTTTAATGATAGGTGATACTTTACATGATGGTGAAGTAGCTAGGGCCATGGGTGTTGAGTGTGTATTGGTTGCAAAAGGTCATCAATCTAAAGATGTTTTGTGTCAAAGTGGCCTTAGGGTATATGATGATATTAGAGAGGTATTGTTATGAGAATAGGTCAATCACAGGATGTGCATCGTTTAGTTACAGGTAGAGATTTGATTATTGGTGGCGTGAAGATTCCTTATGAGAAAGGGCTTTTGGGCCATAGTGATGCGGATGTGCTGCTTCATGCGATTATTGAGTCTTTGATTGGAGCTATGGGCTTAAGGGATATTGGTACTCATTTTTCTGACAAGGATGCTAAGTATGAGAATATTTCTTCTTTAGTTTTATTGGAAAAGACTAAGGATATGCTTAAGGAACATGGCTATAGGGTGGTAAATATCGACAGTTTGATTATCATTGAGAAGCCTAAGATGGCTCCTTATATTGATACTATGAAAGAAAATATCGCGAATACTTTAGGTATTGATAGTTCGCTTGTTAATGTTAAGGCGACATGTTTTGAAAAGATGGGTTTTGTGGGTAGAGGCGAAGGTGCAATTGCCCAGGCTGTCTGTTTAATTGATGAAATCTAAAAGGCTACAATTCATTGTAGCCTTTATTATAGGTTGTTGATTAAGTCTTTCTTACGCCACTTACCAGATTCCCATCTGATGATAAATATTAGGCCTCTTAGACATTCATCACTCGCCATACCAATCCAAATACCCATAAGTCCTAAGCCTTGGACAAAGCCAAAGTAGTAGGCAATAGGGATGGATATAAACCACATACTAAGGATGCCACAGATTACAGGAAATTTAATGTCGCCAACTGCTTGTAAGCTTCTTACCATGGTCATGTTGATGGCTCTTCCTATTTCAAGGATAAAATCCACAAACATTACGCTTTTCGCAATATGTAATAATTCTTTATCTATAAATAGTGAGAATAGTGGTTCTGCGAATATAAATATTAATAAGGCAGTTGTACCATTTAGAATAACTGATAAGATGGTAGCTTTCTTGGCTTCTTGATAGGCTAAGTCTTTATTTCCTTCACCAATCATGTAACCAATAATTACCTGAGATGCTTGTGAAAGAGCGCAACCTAACAAATAACCAATCATGGCATACATGTAGGCAAAGGTTCTTACTTTGACAATAGAATTGCCTAGCATATTTACCATTGTTAGGATGACCATTTGTGATGCATTGTAGGATACGGTTTCACCACCACTTGGTAGTCCTATTTTTAACATGGTCTTTAATAAGGTAGAAGGCCATGGATTTAGACATTTAAAGTTTACTTTTATTGAACTTAATAAGTTAAAGATGATTATTAAAAATGTTAAACCAATAATTCTTGATAATACAGAAGAGATGGCAGCACCGGCTACTCCTAAGTGTGGTATTAAGAAGTAGTTGCCTACAATGTTTAAACCGTTCATGATGGTTGATGCCAACATTGATTGTTTCATCCAACCATTGCTTCTAAACATAGCACTATAGGTTGAGAAGATTCCTTGAAAGGCTAGGCCTAGGGAACAAATGTTTAAGTAGATTAAGGCTTCACTCATACAATCATTAGGGATTTTCATTAGAGTAAAGATGTTTCTACCAAACAACAATAGGACAATAGAGATAATAAAGCCAAAGGCTCCATTCACGATGATTCCCAGCGCATATAATTGTTCAATTTTATCTGTCTTTCCTTTACCGAATAGTTGGGAACATAGAATGGTAACTGATAATGAGATTACTGTGAAGGCAATAATCAATAGGTCCATGATACTAGAGGCGTTGGCGATAGCGCTGGCTCCAGTATTTGATACTTGGTTGACCATGATTTTATCGATGTTAGCTACTAGAAGTTGTAATACTAATTCAATAAAAATAGGCCAAGTGTATTTAAGTAGTTTCTTGTCGAATAGTTTCATACTTAAATAGTTTAATACGGCCTATTTTAAATTCAATATCTTTTTTAATAGAAAACGATTACATCACCAGTCTGAATCCCAATCAGTATCGCTACTATCCCACGAATCAAAGTCATAGTCATCAAAGTCACTGTCTGAATGGGTATTTGAAGTGTAGTTTTTAGATTTAGTAACATCACTAAAATCATATTCACTGTTATAGTCTTTTCCAACATAATACTCTTCGTATTCTTCTGGGGTTCCTGAATAGATTACCCAATCATCCAAGATGGCATCAAAGAAGTACCATACGTTATCAGAATAGTAATATGGTTGTTGTTCAATGATGTAATAGCCTTTTTTAGGGCCTGTGAAGTGTAGGATTAAATATAGTCCTATTACCGCAAAGAAGATGACAAAGGCAGCGATGTCTTTTGGCTTTTTCTTTTTCTTCTCTTTTTCTTTTCTAAGTCCTGTTCTTAGATCCATTTCATCAACTAATTTAGAAAAGAAAATATTAACCGCGATGGCTTCGTTGTTTCCCTTATATCTTGTGAAACGTTCCCCATTGGCTTTGTTTTTGTAGACGATATATTCGTCTCCTTCTTTATAAATGCCGAAGCATTTAGGATCACTTCTATTTTCATTAATAAAGAAACGGGTTTTTTCACTAGAAATACCTTTTTCTTTAAAGAAAGCGTCAAGTTCTTCAATAGTAGTTAATTTTACCGGTTTATTTTCCACTTGTTATCCTTTCAGTCCTCTAGATTGTCTGTCCATGTCTTCAACAACAATGTCATAGATTTCGCCAAGTGAGGCACAGTATTCTAATACTTTCCATGGCTCATTAGTATGAAAATGAATCTTGATTAGTTCATTATCGCCAACAGCTAGTAAACAATCACCTTTAAAGTTTTGATTAAAGTAATTGTTTATTTCATCTTCATTTAGGTTATTTCCTTCAATTAATAATTGAGTATCGTATCGATAGTCTAACATAGGGGCTACCTCCTTTTTAGAAATTATATCATCTATATAAGTATGCTTAATTCACCAAGTTGGGGGTATACATATTTTTTATTACGAGTATAATAATAAAACGTGAATACGGGAAAAATGACTGAGGGTAATCCTCTTAAATTGATATTAGCTTTTTCAATACCGCTTTTGTTGGGTAATCTTTTTCAGCAATTTTATAATATTGTAGATACTGCTATTGTTGGTCAAACGCTAGGTAAAGTAGCTTTGGCTGGTGTTGGTTCAACTACTAGTGTGCAGTTTTTAGTAATAGGTTTTTGTCAAGGGCTAACACAAGGTTTTGCGATTCCCGTTGCTCAAAGATTTGGGGCTAATGATTTAAAGAATTTGAAGAAATATGTTTTTAATGGAGCTGTTTTAACTTTTATTTTTGCGATTCTTATTACCTTATTAACAGTTGTGCTTACACCACAAATCTTATCTTTATTAAAGGTAAATAGTGAGATTTATAGTAGCTCATATAGCTATATCGTGGTGATATTTGCGGGTATTCCGTTTACACTTTTATATAACTATTTAAGTGGTATTTTAAGATCGATAGGCGATTCTAAGACACCATTTTATTTCTTAGCTTTTTCAGCTATTTTAAATATTTTCTTAGACTTCTTCTGTATCTTGGTTTTAAGATGGGGTTGTGCTGGCGCTGCCATTGCGACTATCTTTTCTCAAGCTGTTAGTGGTTTATTATGTCTTGGCCTTATCATCATGAAGTTTGAAGTATTGCATGTTGATTCTAAGGATAGACATATCAGTATGAAACATTGTCTACATTTATTGAATATGGGACTACCTATGGGTTTACAATTGTCTATTACAGCCATTGGATCGATGGTTATGCAGTCTGCTAATAATGGTTTAGGTACAACTTATGTATCTGGTTTTGCGGCTGGTGCTAAGATTAAACAATTGATGATGTGTCCCTTTGATGCCTTTGGTATCGCTACTTCTACTTTCTTATCACAAAACTATGGGGCAAGAAAGGCTAAGCGTATTAAGGAAGGCTTTGGCGTTGGCTTAAAGATTGGTATTGTCTATGGCGTGATGGCTGGTGTTATCTTGTTCTTCTTTGGTAGAACTTTAAGCACTTTATTTATTTCACTTGAAGAAGTTGAGGCACTAGATGCTTCTTATGATTATTTAAGAAGACTTGGTTATTTCTATCCAATGTTGGGTATGCTTATGGTGTCTAGAATGGCTTTACAGGGTCTTGGTTATTCTAATAGGGCCATGTTGGCTGGTATTATCGAGATGGTTTTAAGAAGTGTTTTTGCGACTATTTTTGTGCCTATTTATAAGTTTGATGCGATTACTTTCACTGATCAATTAGCTTGGTTTGGTGGTGTTGTATATTTACTTCCAATGTTTATTTTTACTTTTAAGCAAGTTGAGAAGAATATCGAGTATGAATTAAGGTATATGCAAAAATGATTAAGGCGATTTTGTTTGATATGGATGGTACTTTGGTGGATTCTGAGAAGTACTATACCGAGATGTCTTATAAGTGGGTCTTACAATATCGTGATGTAAATAAAAGTGATATCTATCAAATTGTTGGTTTGAATATGGATGATACTTATAAGACGATGTCTTTGTTGGCTGGTTTGTCTTATGATGAAACTAAGAAGAGCTATGATGAGTACTTTAGTGTGCATCCAATGGATTATAATGATTATCTTTTTAATGATGTAAGAGATGTTTTGTCTAAGTTACAAGATTACAAATTAGCTATTTGTACCTTATCTTCAAGGTGGATGTTGGATAAATTTATTAGTGACTGTAGTTTAAATTGTTTTGATTTACTTTTATCTGATGATGATGTAAAAAATCCTAAGCCTAGTCCTGATATTTATTTAAAGGCTATTGAAAGGCTTGGTGTTAATAGAGATGAAACTTTGGTTATAGAAGATTCTAGTACGGGTATTAAGGCTGGTAAGAATGCGGGTATTTGTACTTTGGCTAGGGATAGTAGTAGATTTTTTGTGGATCAAAGTGAAGCTGATTATATTTTTGATGATTTACATGAGGTTTTAAATATTTTAAATGAAAAGAATATTTAGTTTTTTAATATATATTTTGATGCATATCATGATTGCGGTATGTTTTATCGATACTTATATTATGGATAAGCTATATGCTTCTTTGGTGGCGATTGCTTGTTTGATGATGCTTATTATCATTAGACCTAAGAGGAAAGAATTTTGGAAGAAACTACGTAATAGGACTTATTATTACTTGTTGTTTGCGTTTTTCTTATCTTTTTTATCTTTTGTGGATAAGGTTAGTGTTCCTTATGAATGGTTTAGTGTCTATGGTTTTAAGATTTGGTTGAATTTCATTTCTTTGATTCTTATTATAAAAACCATTTATGGTTATGCTTCTAAGGATAGATATTTAAAAAGGAATCCTAAGAATGAATTGAAGGCTAAGTCTTTGTTGATTAAAAATGAAAAAACTAATCAAAATTAGAAAATAATTTTCTGAAAAAATATTGAAACATCGAAAAATAGTGTTAATATAATTTTATAAACGTTATAGATGAACTAGTAACAGGATTGACTGTATTAAAGAGAGACTGTGGGTGCTGAAAGCAGTTATATAGGGTTTTGTGAATTCCTCATTTATGTTAGCTATTGAAATTGTAGTAGATGTGCTCGGTTGTTCCCGTTATCGAACTAGACCATGTTAGTGGTTAAAGAGGTCAATATAGTAATATATTGATGAATAAAGGTGGTAACGCGAAGACTCACTCGTCCTTTGGATGGTGGGTCTTTTTTGTTAGGAGGATATATTTATGAAGAAAGTAATGATAATCTTATTATCTGTGTTGATGGTACTTAGTTTAAGTGCTTGTGGTGCTAAGAAAGATGATTCTACTATTAAGGTTGGTATTTTACAACTTATGACTCATGGTTCTTTGGATGAGGCAAGAGAGGGTATGAAGGATTACCTTAAGGAAAATGGCTATGATAATATCGAGTATGTTTATCAAAATCCAGAGGGTGATCAATCTAATTTAACGACAATGGCTGATAGTTTGGTGAATGGCGATTGTGATGTGATTGTGGCTATTGCGACTCCTTGTGCTCAAGTATTAATGAATACAAATGTTGATACACCAATCGTGGGTACTGCGATTACTGATTATGTAAGTGCTGGTTTGGTTAAGTCAAATGAAGAGCCAGGTTCTTATATTACTGGTGTTAGTGATTATTTCTCAAGTGATAAGCAAGTTGCTTTAATTAAGGAACTTGTACCAAATATTTCTAAAGTAGGTATTTTATATACATCTAGCGAAACTAATTCTGAATTACAAGCTGATGAAATGCTTAAGGCTTTAGAAGCTGCAGGTATTGAAAGTGTAGTTAAGACTACACCTGATAAGAATACTACAAGTGAGACTATTACTGCTTTGGCTAAGGAAAATGTAGAACTTATTTATATCCCTACTGATAATAATTTGGCTGCTTCTATGGGTAGTGTTTTACAATCAGCAGAAGAATATAAACTACCAGTAGTTGTTGGTGCTGCTGCGATGGTTAGTGATGGCGGTTTGGCTAATGTGGGCATTGATTACTATGAACTTGGTAAGTTAACTGGTGAAGTTGTTAAGAAAGTGTTAGATGGTGGCGATACAGCTACTATGCCTATTGTTTATGAAGACAGTGGTAAGGTTTACTATAACTCTAAGGTGGCAGAAAGAATTGGTTATACAATTCCTGAATCTATTATTGAAAAGGGTAATGATTTAGGTAAGTAAGTATGGCAATTGTTGTTTCTGCTTTGTCACAAGGCCTACTGTGGTCAGTGTTGGCTGTTGGTGTTTATTTATCTTATCGTTTCTTGAATATTTCAGATTTAACAAGTGAAGGATCATTTACTTTAGGTGCTGCCGTCTGTGCATCTAATATTGTAAGAGGAACAGATCCCTTATTATCTTGTTTATTAGCGCTTATTGCGGGTGCTTTGGCAGGACTTGTGACTGGTGTTTTACATACTAAGTTTAAAATGCCTTCACTTCTTGCGGGTATCTTATCAATGACTGGTTTGTATTCTATTAATCTAAGAATTATGGGTAAGGCGAATATTCCCTTGACTCAATCAGTAACATTATTAACTAAGTTAAAGAATGTCCTTGGTTTAACAAGAGATAGGGATGCAGCTATCTATTTGGGTTTGATTGTGGTTATTATTTTGATTATTTTACTTGTATGGTTCTTTAATACTGAATTTGGTTTTTCAGTAGTGGCAACAGGTAATAATGATAAGATGATTAGGGCCAATGGTGTTGATTCTGATAAGACAATTATTGCGGGTTTGATGTTGTCTAATGCCCTTATTGCGTTAAGCGGATCTTTGGTTGCTCAATATAATGGTTATGCTGATGTGACGATGGGTATTGGTGCCATTGTGGTTGGTTTGGCTAGTGTCATCATTGGTGAAGTATTGTTTAAAGATAAGTATTTTGCGGTGTGTCTTATTGGAGTTGTAGTGGGTTCAATTATTTATCGTTTGATTGTAACTTTTGTGGTAAATACTAATTTTATTTCCGCTAATGATATGAAGTTGTTTACAGCTATTGTGGTTGCGGTGGCTATTATCATTGCGAATAAGGGAGGTAAGAAGCGTGTTTAAGGTTGAAGGTTTATATAAGACTTTTGAGGCTCATAGTGCAAATGAGGTTCATGCGATAAATGGTGTTGATTTGGTGATTAATGATGGTGATTTTATTACCGTCATTGGTTCTAATGGTGCTGGTAAGTCTACGTTATTGAATTTATTAAGTGGTAGTACTATTGCGGATTCGGGTAAGATTTATCTAGATGATTTGGATGTTACTAAGATGCCTGAATATAAAAGGGCGAAGTATGTAGGAAGAGTTTTCCAGGATCCTCGTGTTGGTACTTGTCCTGATTTGTCTATTATTGAGAATATGTCTTTGGCTAAAAGAAGAGGGAAGCTTAGAACTTTAAGGCTTGGTATGTCTAAGGGTGAAAAGGAAGAGTATATTGAAGATTTAAAGACTTTGAATCTTGGTTTAGAGGATCGTCCCAAGAGCAAGGCTGGTTTGTTGTCGGGTGGCCAAAGACAGGCTTTAACGCTTTTGATGGCAACGCTTGTTAAACCTAGGCTGTTGTTGTTGGATGAGCATACAGCGGCTCTAGATCCAGGTACGGCAGCAGTTGTCTTGTCTAAGACTGAGGAGATAATTAATAAGCATAATTTAACTGCTTTTATGGTTACTCATAATATGAAGGATGCCTTAAGGTATGGTAATCGTTTGATTATGATGGATAAGGGTAGGATTGTTTTGGATATAAGTGGTGAAGAAAAGAAGAAGTTAACGGTAGCTGATTTGCTGAAGATGTTTGAGAAGGTTACTGGTAATGAGATTGTGAATGATAGTGTTTTATTAGCTTAAGGAGAAAAAAATCTCCTTTTTTTAATTTTGGGGTAGGAATTTTAGGGTTTGTCGGCAAATATATAGTGAAAGGATGGAAAAGAATTATGAATAACATGATTAATGTTGATCCAAGCAGCTTAGAACAGACTGCTGGGAGAGTTGAGAGTGCTGATGGTGATTACCAAAGATTGTTTAATTCACTATATAGCGAAGTTGATCGATTAGAGACTAATTGGGGAGGCAAGGATAACAAGGCTTTCTCGGGTAAGATTCGATCTTTTGAGGAGGATTTAAGACAGATTTCTCTAATTATGCGTCAGTATGCGGAGTTCTTGAGAGCTAGTGCTAAGGCTTATCGTGAGACTCAGGATGAATTAACAAATTGTGCAGGAAAATTGAAAGGATAGTATATGGATAATATTAGAATTACGTTACCAGAAGTGAGTGCTGCCGCAAACAATATTCGCAGCATTAATGCCAGTATGGATGATATCTTAAATGATATCTCTAAAATGATGAATGATTTAACAGGTGTATGGAAGGGTACGGCTGGTGAGGCTATTGTTGAGCGTTTTAAGCGTTTTTCAACTCGTTTCATTGATGAGAGTCAAACGATTGAAGAGTATGCAAAGTATCTTGATTATACCGTTTCTTCTTATGATTCTTTAGAGTCTACTTTAAGTTCTAATGCGTCGAATTTTGAATAAGTTAATCGCTTGTCTTATGGTGATGCTGGTGTCTTTGACACTAGCATCATGTAAGGCAAGTGAGCCTTATTTAACTAGTGACTATATCAATACTTTGGTTAGAGATAGTGGGCTAGGTAAGGGCGAAAATGTTGATGAGAGTATAGCTGATTTAATAGCTTTTAAGGTAGTTGATGGTGAAGAATATCCTGAGTATTTAACTTATGGGTATTTGGCTTTAACTTTGAATAATTTAATTGAGAATGATGATACAAGTGTTAAGAGTTTAAAGAAAAAGGGAATTATTAAAAGGGTTAAGGCTGATGATGAATTGGTTAATGAAAAGGATGCTTTAGAGGCTATTGAGAAGGCTGTAAGTCTTATCAACAACAAAGAAATAGAAAGAAAAGAAGAAGTAACTTATAAAGAAGAATATAAAGAGATTAAAGTGTATGAAAAAGATGGCGCTTATTTAAAGACGAGTGCCAATTTGAAATCTGGCGAATTAGTTTATCTAGAAGAAGATGATTGTTTTGTGATTGTCACGGGTTTCCATAATGGTGCTTACTTAACAAGGGAGGCAACTTTTGATGAGATATTTGAGAGTCTTGAGATTTCAGATAATAGTGAATTGGATTTGACTAAGGCGATTGTGCTTGAAACCGATTATGATACAGAGGCTTATGTGAATAATGATCGTGAGCTTTTAGCTGGTGGTACAAGTAATCGTTTTACTAAAGATGGTTTTAATGTGTCTTATAAGATCACAAGAAGTAGTATTGATGCTAGGATTTCTAAGAATGTTGATGGTTTGAATTTCTTTTATGATATAAGCGTTTGTAACTTGAAGCCTGCTTATATTTGGAAGTTTAAGACGGATACTATTGAGAATGCTTATTTGAAGCTTGATTATAAGACAGTAGAGGAAATCGGTGTTTCTGTTGGCCGTTATAAGAATTGTTACTTAGATTTAAAGGATTTAGATTCATCTTCTTTTGTGAATTTAGCTAAGTCAATGATTAAGGAAAAAAGTGATGAGACTGAGGCTACTATTAAGATTTGTGAGTTGAAGGTTCCTGTTGAGGGCGTACCTACATTGTTTTTTAATGTAGAGGTTTTGGCAAAGTTTTATACTTCAGGTAAGGTTGAAATAGTTGTTGCGAATAAGTCTTCTAAGGGTTTTGAGAATCGAAATGGTAAGATTCGTTTTATTAATGAGAATGATCGTGATGTGAATCTAAAGATTGGTGGTTCTTCATCGGCTGCGGTTGGCCTTAATTTTAATCTTGAGGCTGCTAAGGCTTGTTTAATGGATATCGAAGCTGATTTGGGTATTAAGGCTAAGGTGGGTACGACTTTACATTTATATGATGAAGAGGGTAATCATGAGAAATTAAACGTGGACGAAGCTTATAGTACTTATGATGATTTGGCTAAAGAAAATAGAGACGTGAAGGTTTGTGGTGATTTGTCTTTGAATTGGATGTTGAAGTTAAGATTTAATACACCAAAGACAGTTTTATCAAAGTTAGGCATGTCTAGAGATATTGAATTATTAGATGAGAAGAATCAGGTTTTTAAGAATAAGAGTCATATTGAGAATTTTGTCTTTGTGGATAAGTGTACTAGAAAGGATCGTTTAAAGACAAACAAGGATAATTCAGGTCCAATTAATGCGGATAAGATTCTTTTGAATAAGTATTCTAAGGTGATTAAACTTGGTGAGTCTTATCAAATTGAAATTAAGGGTTTACCTGGCAAATATAGTTTAAATGATTTGGAATATAGCAGTAAGGATAATAGCGTAGTTACTGTTAATAATGGTGTTGTTTATGGTGTTAAAAAGGGAGCGAGCGAGGTTGTTGTTTCTACTAAGGACCATAAATATAGTGCATCGATTAATGTGTTGGTGAGTGAGGGCTAAGCATGTTTATATTAATTCAAGACGGGAATGAATTGTTAAGGGTAGAGATTACTAAAAATATCCTACCCTTTAAATATAGAGGTATTGAGATTGTAGATAAGAGTGGCCACCTTTATATTTGTTTAAATAAGGGTTTTTTCTTTAGTGACCGTGATAAAGTTAGAAGATTAGAAGAACGTAAGTATGTGATTAAGACAAGTGATTTAATAAGCGAAATCCGCTTGTTTGTATATAGCGATTCTAAGGGTATTGATGATTATAAGCTTTATAATAATGAGCCTTTCTTGTATATCAGTTCGCCTAAGGCTAATATTGAGAATAAGGATTTATTGTTGAAAGAGTATTATCTGATGTATAAGGATCATAAGCTTAAGACTAATGCGCCTGTTTTACTTTTAAATGGTAAGGCTTATAAGGATGAAGAATTATGTAGTGGTGATTTTGTTTCTTTTTATAATTTTAGTTTCTATTATTATGATGATTTCTTATATATCAATAATTTTTTAGTTGAAAATAGGATTAAGGAAAAGCAGTTGGATGAGCTATCAATTATTTATGAGAATGTTAAGCCTTTAACTCATAATTATTTGTTGAATGAGCCTAAAATCATAGAGATTCCCGAGATTAAAAAGTATAACGAACTTAGAAAGATTAAACAGAAGCCTCTTGTTTATCAGATTGGTCCTAGTTTAACGATGTCTTTGGCAATGATTTTTGTGGCTTCGATTAATGTCTATAAGAATTATTTGGATGGTAATGATCTTACTAATTCCTTGGTTTATATGATTATGCCTTTTATGATGGTGATTTCTGGTGTCTTGTGGCCGATTCTTACGCGTCTTAATGAAAGTAGGACTAATAATTTAGAGATTAAGAAGGAAAAGGATGCTTATTTGGATTATTTGTTGGATTATAAGACTAGGTTACAAAATAATCTTAAGGAGGTTCTTAA
>CAKUQM010000016.1 GCA_934675465.1 uncultured Erysipelotrichaceae bacterium
CATCACAAATGGTAACATCCACATTATTATCACTTGCAATTCTTTTCGCTTTTTTCACTGATTCTGCAGAAAAAACATCATATCCAGATTTTTTCAGTGAGAATGTAATTCCACGATTTAAATTTTCATCATCTTCAACCACGAGCACGCTTGGCATAGTATATGCACCTCTCTTTATTAACTATCTTTCCTCTTCGCTAAGACCTAGTTCATTACATATTTGTTCTACCTTAAAATCCTCAGTAGTGACTTTTGACAGCCAACTTAACTAAAAATCACTGTCTTAACATATTGGACTTGAAGCAGTTACTTTTTTGAAAGATTATTGCTCAACGTAACGACAGTCTCACAAGAAGTAGTAAATGGGAACATGTCAACAGGATAGATATCACTGAAATTATAGTGTTCCTTAAATAGATTTAAATCTCTTGCTTGAGTAGCAGGATTACATGAGATATAGATAATCTTCTCAATATTTGTTTTGATAATTGAATCGATTAATTCCTTACTTAAACCCTTTCTTGGAGGATCCACAATAAGAACATCCTTATCCTTTAGGTATTTGCTTAAATCACATCTTGCATCATCTAAATAGAAAGTCGCATTAGTAATATTATTTAACTTTGCGTTATCCTTGGCATTTTCAACTGCTGCCTTCACAATCTCAACACCAGTTACTTCCTTACAATACTTAGCCATAAACAATGAGATAGTACCAATACCAGAGAATAAGTCTAATAGCCTTGTATCCTTATTCACATTAGCCAAATCTCTTGCAGTTGCATATAGCTTTTGCATCTGGTGATAATTAATTTGATAGAAAGACTTTAATGAAATCTTAAACTTTAAACCATCAAATTCATCCACGATATATTCTCTACCAAACAAAATCTTTTCTTCATCGCCCAAGATAACATTATCATTACGAGTATTTAAATTTAAAATAACCGATTTTATTTGACTATATTTTGTAGTAAGTTCATTTGTGACTTCATCAATCTTAGGAATATTGAAGTCCTTAACAATAAAGCCAACCATAATTTCATCAGTTCCCCTAGCATGCTTAATCAAAATATGTCTAAAGTATTGATCAATCTTCTTATTTAATAAACTATTTTTAATATCATCAAAGATAATATTAGATAATTCAGTTTGAACATAACACTTATCAAATTCAACAATATCATTTGAGAATTTACGATAGAAACCAAACTTATGATCTCTTACTGGGACCTGCACCTTATTACGATAGAAGAAAGGATCATCACTTCCTAAGACATCATGAATCTTTACATCTAAATCAGCATTCTTATAAGTAGAAACCAATATTTGTTTCTTAAGCTCTAATTGATAATCATAAGAGATATAACGATAATCGCAACCACCACACTTATGGCTAATTGGACAATCTGGTTTGATTCGAAAAGGACTTGCCACAATAAGCTTATCGATAATGCCAAAAGCTAAAGTCTTCTTATTGGCGATAATCTTAACGTCAGCTACTTCACCCGGAATCATTTCCTTGACAAAAACGACCAATCCATCCTTCTTACAAACGCCTTGGCCATCTACTGTTATATCAACACATTCAAGTCTTATAATTTCATTCTTCATGAGAAAAAAGCCTCATATAACTATGAGGCATCATCATCCTTTTCTGTAGGCTCTTCAATATCATTCTCGCCTCTTAAATCAGAAGCAAGTTCTTCATCAACAGCACTAGATACACATTGAACTGAATAAGTATCCATCTTAGAATTCTTAGTCAAAATGTAATAGATATTATCATCATCAATCTTGTTGTAGACATTAACAGCTAAATCATACATCTTCTCAGAACTTGAAGCTGTAAAATATGTAGCCATTGGCAGTTCCTTATTAACGATATTGTAAATATCAACACATAAGTCTTCGATTTGCTTATCAGTTAAAGTATCAACTGCATCTACATTCACACGATATTGAGCAGAAGTAAGCTCGATATCACACTTTTCAACACCACTTAGGGCCTCAATGCTATTTTTAATACTGCTTGTATTAGAACTTGTGATAGCTGGATTTAAGTCGCCCTTAAAACGATTGCCATCAACCGGCTTACCACTTTCTAATGCAGCAGATATTAAAATACCACCAAAAATTAAACAAGGAATCAAAATAATAATTAACGAAATAATTAATACCAAAGCACCCTTAGATAATTTCTTTTTACCCTTAACTTGTTTTTCTTTCTTATTAACCTTTTCCATAAGCTATATTTTATCTTTTAGATAACTCCTTAGTCAACAAATCACTCGCAAGCTTTGGATTAGCCTGACCCTTAGACTTCTTCATAACCTGGCCAACCATAAAACCTAACGCTCTATCCTTACCATTCTTAAAGTCAACAATTGATTGAGGATTCTCATCCAATACTTCAGTAACAATCTTCAAGATTTCGTCTTCATTAGAAACTTGCTTCATACCCTTTTCCTCAATAATCTCTTTAGGAGACTTAGAAGTATTAAACATTTCCTCAAGCACTACCTTACCCTGCTTAGAAGAAATCTCACCCTTATCTAAGATATTAGACAACATCGCAAGATTATCATAAGAAACAGGAGAAGCAGTGATATCCAAACCATTCTTAGCCAATAAACCAGCTAATTCACTAGTCAATAAATTACATAAACTCTTAGGATTAGTTGCAGTACTCATGGCCATATCGAAGTAATTAGCTAATTCCTTATTAGCCAAAATGATAGAAGCATCATATTCGTTTAACTTATATTCACCCAAATATCTCTTCAACTTAGTATCTGGAAGTTCAGGCATATTAGCCAAAACCTCATCAATCATAGTTTGAGGAATACGAACAGGTGGGATATTTGGCTCAGGGAAGTACTTATAGTCAACACTACCCTCTTTCTTACGCATACTAACAGTAGACATTGTCTTCTCATCAAAACGTCTAGTTTCTTGAACAACAGCCTCGCCACTCTCTAACACTTCAGCCTGTCTTTTAACTTCATAATCAATAGCTTCCTTAACATTGGCAATACTATTCAAATTCTTAATCTCTACCTTAGTACCAAAGACCTTAGAACCCTTAGGCATAATAGATACATTGACATCACAACGCATCTCACCCTCTTCCATCTTCGCATCAGAAATACCAAGATACTCAAAAGTTTGTCTTAATTTTTCAACATACAATTGAGCCTCAATACCACTTGTAATATCTGGCTCAGAAACGATCTCACACAAAGGAACACCACTTCTGTTGTAGTCAATCAAAGTAAAATCATTTAAATGGAATTGTTTCGCAGTATCCTCTTCCATATGACAACGATTAATTCTAATGCGCTTATATTCATTATTTAAATAAATATCAATATAACCATTAGAACCAATTGGATGAAACTGTTGTGTAATTTGGAAACCCTTAGGCAAGTCACTATAGTAATAATTCTTACGATCAAACTTAACTAAAGTATCAATATCCATATGTAAGGCACTACATAAAGCGATAGCCTTCTTTACTGCACCCTTATTTAAACAAGGCAAAGTACCAGGCATACCCAAGTCTACCTCATTAGTACAAGTATTAGCCTCTTGTTTAAACTTATAAGGAGCACCAGAGAACATCTTAGTAAGCGTATTTAACTCAAGGTGAATTTCAATACCAACGACTACATCATATTCCATATTAAAAATCCTCCTTTGTCATACCCATAAGACCAGTTCTATTTTCAATCGCCTTAGATAAATCAAACATTGTCTGCTCATCAAAAGGATTAGCAGTAACATTAACACCAACTGGTAAACCGCCAACTAAGCCCATAGGCAAAGTCAAAGAAGGTAAACCACCAAAGTTACCAATAGCCATATGATTATCAGCTATCAAATATTCTAAAGACAACTCATCAGTACTTGTGCCATCAATTAGTGGCGCAACAGAAGGTGCAGCTGGTGCAATCAAGACATCAGCCTCTTTTAATTCCCTCATAACTTCATCAACGATTAATCTTCTAATCTTATGAGCCTTCTTTAAGATTCTCTCTTGATTCTCCTCAAATAAAGCATAAGAACCAAAGATAAATCTCTTCTTAATCCAAGGACCAAAGCCCTCACTACGAGAATTAATCATAATCTCTTCCATAGTCTTGCCATCAGCTCTTCTGCCAAAATTAATACCATCTAAATTAGAATGATTAGCAGTAGCCTCAGCATTGGCAATAATATAGTAAGTAGGAAGAATAGCCTTCATTAACTTTTCATCAAAAGTAACTTCTTTAACGATAGCACCATCAGCCTTTAAACCTTCAACTACCTTATTAAACAAGTCCTTTACATCATTATTAGAAATCGCATCAACGACATTCTTAAATACTAAAACCTTCTTACCCTTAACATCAGCATTTAGATTACTTAAGTAAGGTAAAACTTCCCTATAACTAGAAGTCATATCCCTGTCATCTCTACCAGCTAATACTTCAAGCATCTTACATGCATCATCGATACAAGTTGTGAAATAACCTACATGATCCAAAGAAGATGCATAAGGAATAATGCCATATCTAGAGATACGGCCATAAGTTGGTTTAACACCAACAACACCACAATATGAAGCTGGTTTTCTAATAGAATCACCTGTATCACTACCAATAGCACAACTTAAAGCACCTGAAGCGACAAGAACAGCACTACCACCTGAAGAACCACCAGAAATTCTATTTAAATCATAAGGATTTCTAACAGGTCCTGTAACAGCTGTTAAGTTAGTACCACCCATTGCAAGTTCATCCATAGAAGCCTTACAAACAGGCACAAAACCATTAGCCTCTAACTTGTCCATAATAGTCGCATTATAAACAGGAACATAATTTTCTAAAATCTTACATGAAGCCGTAGTTAAAACGCCCTTAGTACATACATTATCCTTAATACCAATCGCAATACCCTCTTTATTAGGCTTGATTGGTGTAACTACGCAGTTTAGCTTTTCATTAACAGCTAAAACCTTTTCATAAGCTTCTTTTGTACTACATACATTTTCAAATCTCATTATTTAAGCACCCTAGGAACTATAACATGCCCTGAAATTTGTTTTGGCGCATTTGCCAAAGCATCCTTTTGGCTTAGGACATTAGTTACCTCATCCTCTCTAAAATAAGCAGTTTCATCATCAAAAGGATAAATCATCTCTTCAACATCGCTTGTATCAATCTCATCAAAAAAACTTAGCATTTTCTCCAACATGCCAAAATCATTAGCGATATCTTCAGCTTCTTTATCACTTACATCAAACATCAATTTGTTAGCTAAAATTTTAATCTCTTCTTTTTCCATACCCATCAATTATAGCATGTTTACAAATTCTTCTTCGCTTATTGTTGTAACACCAAGCTCTTTAGCCTTTGTAAGCTTAGAACCAGCACTTTCACCATATATTACATAATCAGTATTCTTAGAAACACTACTTGCACAATGTGCCCCTAGATTCTCTAACATCTCACTTGCCTGTTTACGAGTATAAATAGTTAAAGTACCTGTTAAAACAACCGTCTTATCCTTAAATGGACTATTTGAATCAACCGAATTATCAATATAATCCATATTCAAACCAAACAACTTAAGCTGGTCAATCATCTTGGCATTATTCTCATCACTAAAGTAATCAACAATACCCTCAGCTGTAATTGGGCCAATATCCTTGATATTGCTTAAATCCTCAACTGTAGCCTTCATTAGATTATCCATATTCTTAAAGTTAGAAGCTAAAATCTTAGCAGCCTTCTCACCCACTTGTCTAATACCTAAGCCAAATAATAACTTTTCTAAAGAATTCTTCTTAGAATTTTCAACAGCTGTCACTAAGTTTTCATAAGACTTTAGACCAAACTTATCGATATTTAAGATAATATCTTTCTTATTAAATAATTTATAAATATCCTCAAAACTACTTAAAATGCCATGATTAAAGAAAGTCTCCACCTTCTTTTCACCTAGTCCATCAATATTCATCGCATCTCTACTCGCAAAATGTGCAATACCAAAGACAAGTCTTGCTGGACAATCGCTATTGATACAAAAATGTGCTGCCTCATCTTCAAAACGATATAACTTACCACCACACACCGGACATGTATCAGGGAAAACATAAGGTACTTGACTACCATCCCTATTCTCTTTAACACTTCTTACAACCTCAGGAATGATATCACCAGCCTTACGCACAATAATCGTATCATTTACTCTGATATCCTTTTCTTTAATATAGTCTTCATTATGAAGTGTCGCATAGCCAATAGTAGTACCAGCACACTTAACAGGAGAAAACTTTGCGTTAGGAGTACACTTACCAGTTCTACCTACCGTAATAAAGATATCCTCTACCTTAGTTCTTACTTCTTCTGCTGGGAACTTATAAGCAATTGCCCACTTAGGAATACGTGATGTAAAACCTAATTCCTTTTGCATAGCATAACTATTAACCTTGATTACCATGCCATCTATTTCATAAGGTAATTCATCACGAATCTTAGCTGTATCATCAATCACCTTAATAACATCCTCGATATTATCACAAAGACGCATCGTATCATTTACTCTAAAGCCAAGTCTTTTCGCATACATCAAAGAATCATAATGAGTAGAAGCATTTATATCATCTGGTACATGATACCAGAAACCATTTAAACCTCTAGATGCCGCAATACTTGAATCTAATTGTCTAATAGAACCAGCTGCTGCATTTCTAGGATTGGCGAACTCATCCTCACCATTTTCACGTCTTTTCGCATTCAAACTATAGAAAGCAGCCTTAGGCATATAAACTTCACCTCTAATGTCATAACGTTGCTTATAGTTAATCTTTAAAGGAATAGACTTAATAGTCTTAACATTATTAGTTACATCCTCGCCTACTAAACCATCGCCTCTTGTAACAGCTTGTTTTAAAAGACCATCTTCATAAATCAAAGACATTGCCAAACCATCAATCTTATATTCGACACAATATTCAACACTTGGATAAATATCTGTAATCTTTTTAGACCATTGTCTTAGTTCATCATAAGAAAAGACATCACCCAAAGACAACATTGGCTTAGTATGGGTAACATTATTAAAAGAATCAATAATAGAATAGCCAACCTTATTAGTAGGACTAGCAGGATCATAAAGTTCAGGATGCTTAGCCTCTAGTTCCTCTAATTCCCTAAACAACATATCATATTCACTATCAAGCATCGTTGGCTTATCTAAAACATGATATTCATAATTACACTTGGTAATTAAATCTCTTAATTCCTTTATTCTTAATTCATCATTCATCTAAATAACCTTCCTTATCGCATCAAACAACTTTTCAGCATTAATTGGCTTAGAAACATGATCATTCATACCACATTTCAAACATCTTGCCACATCATCCGCAAAGGCATCAGCACTCATCGCAATAATTGGTGTTACCACACCTTTTTCTCTTAATGCCTCACAAGCCTTGTAGCCATTCATTACTGGCATTTGAATATCCATCAAAATAACATCATAATCACCATTATATTCATCGACACATTCCTTGCCATTAATACAACGTTTAGTAATGCATCCTTGTTCATTTAATAAGGCATCAACAATTTCAAAGTTTAAGTCATTGTCTTCAACAACCATTACTTTAATCCCTTTAATTGATTTATCATCATTATCTTTGACATCAGTTATCACATTAGTCAAAGGCATCTTGAAAGTTACCCTAAAAGTTGTACCCTCATTAAGTTTACTTACACATTCGATATCTCCTTCTAATAAGTCAACTATACGCTTAGTAATTGTTAAACCAAGTCCTGTACCACTGGTCTTAGAATTAGTTCTAGAATCAATAGCTCTTGTAAATGAATTATACATAGTCTTTTGAAACTCTTCACTCATGCCTATTCCTTCATCCTTTACGACAAAAACTAATTTACACAATTCATTTTCTTTAATAGCACTAAGTGAATAAAAGACTCTTTTACCCTTTGGGGTATACTTTATCGCATTAGATAACAAGTTGACACATACCTGATTAAGTCTTGTTTCATCACCAATCACATAAGTATCATCTAAATTATCATATTCATAAGATAATTCAATATCCTTTTCCTTAGCATAAGGCAACATCAAATCCTTTAATTGATTACCGAAGTCCTTAAGACCAATCGCATTAGAATTAATATATAATTTACCAGATTCAATCTTAGAAATATCCAAGATATCATTAATTAAAGTCAATAATTGTTTACCAGCCACCATAGACTTCTTTAAATAATCCTTAACATCATTAGAATCGCTATTCTTATAAGCTAAAGAAGTCATACCCATGGCAATATTCATCGGTGTTCTTATATCATGAGACATAGCAGACAAGAAGTCAGTCTTAGCCTTGTTAGCCTTATTAGCTTCATATAAGGCAGTCTCTAACTTCTTGTTAATGCTGCGGACAAAGAAACCATCACATATAATTAAGATAATTAATAATAAAATGGTCACAAAAGCTCCGTAAACAATAATGTCATTACTCTTTAAACTAGCTAATGATACACCACCCAAGATATAAAGGTCTGGGTTATCCGCAAAAGCTGAATAGTACCAAAGATACTCTCTACCCTTTAGATCTTTATATTCAAATGTTCCTTTTAAACCTCTTAATTCCAACTCTTCTATAGGATTATTTTTAATGATATCCGCAATAAAAGAATCACCGTCAGTTGAAATAGGCTTAATAACATAGTCACCATCCTTATTCACCAAACCCATGACTCCACCGGGATAATCAGAAGAAAGAGTCCAGAAATTACTTATTTCCTTACTTGGAAGTACCCTTAATAATAGATAATTCTTATCTTTTAACTTAATCTTATGTCCTAGAGCGATACCATCAGATAACTTTTCTTGTAAAAGATATTTACCTAAAACAACCAAAGTATCATCACCATATTCTCTTCTCATCATCTTATCAAGCGTTTCTTCAAACAAGTCACTTGTATGTTTTGACGCTAACTGTTTATAAGTGGCAATTGAATAGATACCATCATAATAAGTTGTATATGCTTCAAAAGTATCCACATCAACAATATGAGCCATACGCTTTTCATTAGTATTAATACTCTTTAAAAAATTCCAAGCTTCATCTAGTGTCATATCATTACTAGAAATATAATAAGCCCAGTTATCAACATAACCCTGTTCACTAATAAGATAATTCTTGGCTATTTTCTTCATTGACTCTACATTTGTCATGAAATTATAGCGATTATCCTCTTCCTCTTGTTGTAAAACTCGCTTAGAAAAGAAAGATATTGAAATCATAATAATCGCAATAATGATAATATTAAAAACCAAGAGCTTTCTTCTAGTATTAATTTTCATATTAAATTAATTATACGACAAATGACTACTTTACTATTCTCACAAATAAACTAATATAAAGAAAAATGGCGAATCACACGCCATTAATCAAATATATTTAAGATTTAAGTTAAATCTTATTCAAGACCCATTAAGTAGTAATATACAGGAACATCGCCCTTAATTACATCTACCTCGATATCAGAATTGTTTTCTACATATTCAACAATTCTTTCAGTGATTTCTTCATCAGCATCTTCACCTGTAATTAAAGTTAATAATTCACTATCTTCATCTAAGAACTTCTCTAACATCAAACGACATACTTCGCTTAGGTCAGTACCATTAGTTACGATTGACTTGCCAATCATAGCCATATAGTCACCTTCCTTAAGTTCAATACCATCAATAGAAGAATCCTTAACTGCATAAGTAACACTAGCAGTCTTGATACTAGGACATAGTTCATTGAACTCAGCAACTAATTCATTGAAGTCACTTTCTGGACTAAAACGAGCTAGAGCACTTAGACATGCTTGGATTGACTTACATTCGATTACTTCAACTTCCTTATAATCAACTAAGTCCTTAGCTTGTTTAGCAGCTAACATGATATTTGAATTATTAGGGAAAATCATAATCTTCTCACAGTGGTCTAATTCCTTAATCTTTTCAATGAAATCACTAGTAGAAGGATTCATTGTTTGACCACCTGAAATAACGCAATCAACACCCAATTCATACATCAATGAAGTTACACCTTCACCAGCTGCAACAGCGATAACACCGATTGCCTTCTTTTCCTTAGGCTTTACTTCACCTTCTTTAACAAGCTCAGAGTGTTGTTCTTGCATGTTCTCAACTTTAATCTTAACGAATTCACCATATCTTTGAGCAAGATTTAAAGCATCACCTGGATGTAAAGTATGAACATGGACCTTAATTAAATCTTCATCTCTAACAAAGACTAAAGATTCACCTTCCTTAGCTAACTTATTCTTTAATACGTTTTCATCAAAACCCTTTAAGTAGTTTTCTTTTAAACGTAAGATAAATTCTGTACAGTAACCAAATTCTTCATTCTCAAATACTGATTGAGCATTTCTGGCAAGTTCTACTACAACTGCATTTGTTGTTACTGGTGTGCCATCAATATAAGCGATAAAACCTTGTACAATCTTTAATAAACCAGCACCACCTGAGTCAACTACATTAGCCTCCTTCAAGATAGGCAATAAGTCTGGTGTATGTTCTAGAGAATCTTCCATGAAGTATTCAAGTCTATGGAAGTATGTTTCGATATCCATCTTAGGATTTTCCTTAACTTCCCTATTCGCATACCAAGAAGCCTCACGAATAACAGTTAGGATAGTACCCTCAACTGGCTTCATAATTGCCTTATAAGCAACTCTTGTACCATTTTCAAATGCTTCGGCTAATTCCTTAGTATTGATTTCTTCCTTACCCTCAATACTTTGAGCGAAACCTCTAAAGATTTGAGATGTAATAACACCAGAGTTACCTCTAGCTCCCATAAGTAAGCCCTTAGACAATGACTTAGCAACATCACCAATATTATTTGAGAAACATTGGTTAGCTTCCTTAGCACCGCTGTTAAATGTCATAGACATATTAGTGCCTGTATCACCATCTGGTACTGGGAAAACATTTAGTGCATTTATTTCAGCTTGATTATTATCAAGATTAGCAGCACCACTGCTAAGCATTTCCTTAAAATCTTTTCCGTTTAATAATTTCATTATTAGTTTCCTTTAACCCTTTCAACATGAATATTTACTTCTTTAACATCCATATTAATAGATTTTTCAACAGTATACTTAACACGCTTTTGTGCTTCCATAATAACTTCTGAAATCTTCACACCTGCTGAAACAACAACATAAATGTCAATTTTTAAATCATTGCCTTTCTTAGAAAGAAGAACACCTTTTGAATAGCTTTCTTTCTTTAAAAGAGCATTGTAACTATCTTTTACATAAGATTTTGAGACAACTCCAACGATGCCATAGCATTCACATACAGTACTACCAGCTAAAGATGCGATAGCCTCATCAGATATTTTGATATCTCCATAATTTGTTTTAGTATTTATAGGCATTTTGACCTCCAATAACTACTCCATTATATCATTAAGAATTTTTCTAATACAAATGTATAAGAAAATTAGCTAACAACGCATAAAACTTGATAAGTTTTTGAGTCTAATTTAGTTTCTCCCTTATAAAGTTCAAGGGTTATCTCATATACATTACCTATACATTGTTTTAAATAGCCTTTTTCATCTAAAAAGTCGGAACAAACATTAAAAGTACTTTGAGATTTTACTTTTTGTGGTATGTTTCTCTTTGCGCCTGAAGCATACTCATTAAGTTTATCAGTATCAGGAAAAATAGGTTTGATAAAGTAATTATTGGAATCTAGTTCATATTTGTTAGTATCAACATATAAATCAATGCCATATTGTACTGTTTCATCTTCGAATTCTATCTTATTAATAAGCATTTTAACATCTTGGATATTAAGAGAATCTAACTTGGTTTTATAACCTTCATTTAGCATAACAACAATCAAAACAACAACTAACAAAAGAATAGGAATGATTATTTTTTGATATCTTTTCATTTTGACCTCCGCTTAAAACAAATGCAGCTTGTTTATTTAAGAAAATTATAATATGAGCAAAAAAAATTGCATCTTAAGATGCAATTTTAATACGATTCATAGCTCTTCTTAAAGCTAATTCAGCACGCTTCAAGTCAAGATTTGGATCTCTTTTTTCAAGTCTTTCCAATGAACGATCCTTACTTGCGATAGCTCTATTAAGGTCAATCTCTTCTTTTGACTCAATAGTATCAACTAGAATATTAGCGACACCCTTCTCAAAATAGAACATACCACCATTGATGGCATAGACCTTATCCTCACCATTTTCATTAGTCTCTAGTTTTCCAATATCCAACATGAAACAAACAGGAACATGGTGCTCTAGGATACCTCTTTCACCATCCTTAGAAGTGATATTGATAAAAGGCGTCTCAAACTCCTTATATAAACCATGAGGAGTTACGATTTGACCCTTAATCATTTGAAAGTACCTTAGCTTTTTCTCTTACTTCTTCAATAGCCCCTACAGACATGAATGCAAGTTCTGGAAGATCATCATACTTACCTTCAAGAAGTTCTTTGAAGCTTCTAACAGTATCCTCAATCTTAACATACTTACCCTCAAGACCTGAGAATTGAGTAGCTACAGAGAAAGGTTGAGATAAGAAGTTACGAGCTCTTCTAGCACGATTTACAATAATCTTATCTTCCTCAGATAATTCATCCATACCTAGGATTGCGATAATATCTTGTAACTCTTTATATCTTTGAAGTAATTCTTGCACACCTCTGGCGACCTTATAGTGTTCCTCACCCACAATAAGTGGATCAAGCATTCTTGAACTTGATTCAAGTGGGTCAACAGCTGGATAGATACCTAGGGCTGCAATACCTCTATCTAGAACTGTCTTAGCATCTAGATGTGAGAAAGTTGTAGCTGGAGCTGGGTCAGTCAAGTCATCAGCTGGAACATAAATTGCTTGTACAGATGTGATAGAGCCTTCTTTTGTAGAAGTGATTCTTTCTTGTAGTTGTCCCATTTCAGTAGCTAGCGTTGGTTGATAACCTACAGCACTTGGCATACGACCAAGAAGCGCAGAAACCTCACTACCTGCTTGAGTGAATCTAAAGATGTTATCAATGAATAGTAGAACGTCTTGTTTCTCTTCATCTCTGAAATATTCAGCCATAGTTAGACCACTTAGGGCAACTCTCATTCTTGCACCAGGTGGTTCATTCATTTGTCCATAAACTAGAACTGTCTTATCAAGAACCCCTGATTCTTTCATTTCAAAATACATGTCGTTGCCTTCTCTTGTTCTTTCACCAACACCGGCAACAACAGAACGACCACCATGTTCAGTCGCAATATTGTGGATTAATTCTTGCATCAATACGGTTTTACCAACACCGGCACCACCGAATAGGCCAATCTTACCACCTCTTGCATAAGGACATAGTAAGTCAATAACTTTAATACCTGTTTCTAAGATCTCAGCACTTGTCTTTTGTTCATCAAAAGAAGGCGCATTACGGTGAATTGGCATATGCTTATCAGTAACAACCTCACCTAAGCCATCAATTGGATCACCTAAGACATTAAACATTCTACCTAGTACTGCATCACCAACGGGAACTGAAATAGGACTTCCTGTATCGATAGCCTTAGCACCACGAACAAATCCATCAGTAGCTCCCATTGAAATAGTTCTAACAACATCATCACCAACGTGTTGAGCTACTTCAACTGTAAGGTAAGTACCATCTCCCTTTTCGATCTTGATCGCATTATGAAGATTAGGTAAATTATCACCACTAAAGCGAACGTCAATTACCGGACCAATAATTTGTACTACTTTTCCAATATTTTCCATTTATTTCTCCTATAGGGCATCAGCGCCAGAAACAATCTCAGTAATCTCCTGAGTAATTGCGGCCTGTCTTGCCTGGTTATAAGCTAACAATAAGTTATCTGTAAGCTCATTAGCGTTATCAGTTGCATTCTCCATCGCAAAACGACGGTTACCATGTTCACTTGTTTTAGACTCAAGATACTTAGAATAGATTTGACTCTCAACCATCATCGGAATTAAATCCTTAAGAATCTCATCCGCACTTGGTTCAAATTCAATTTGTTTGTATTCTCTTTTCTCTTCGCTCTTACTCTCACCTGGCAACACTGAGAACACTGTCGCCTTAAAGTTGATGTTGTTGACAAAACAAGTGTAGATAACATTAATTGAATTAATTTTGTTCAAGCGATACATATCTAGTGCCGTATCTGCATATTCCTTAATAAGCATATAATCAGCAGTATCTGAGCTTGTCATTTCATTAATGATGTTATAACCAAGTTTCTTAATAGAAGCATAGCTCTTGTTTCCGATAAAGATAATATAGTCATCTTTAGAAACAGTCTCTTTAATAAGCTTTTCAATGTTGATGTTGTAACCACCACACAAGCCCATATCACTTGTAAACACAAAATATAATTTTTCTTTGGCATCCTTAGTAGTTAGATAATCGTTTTCGCTAATCATCTCACCACTAAGCATATTCGCAACCATATCTTCCAAAGCACCTGCATAGGCTCTATTCTTAAGCATCAAAGAACGATTCTTAGTCAATTTGACATTAGAAATAAGTTCCATGGCACCAGTGATCTTCTTAGTAGAATTAATTGACTTAATTCTAGATTTAATAGCTGCTTTATTTCCTGCCATAATTAAGCACCATAGATTTCTTTATAATCCTTTAAGATAGCTGCAGTAGCATCTTTCAACTTCGCAACTAGCTCATCAGATAAAATTTGTTTCTCTTCAATTTCCTTAACAAAATCACTATACTTTTCCTTATAAGTCTTAAGCATATAAGTCTCAAAGTCTCTTACTTTTTCAATAGGAAGTTCCTTTAAGAAACCATACTTAGCAGCAAATAAAGATAATACTTGTTCACTCATTGAAAGAGGTGAATATTGTGCTTGTTTCAATAATTCAGTTAAACGAGCACCCTTTTCAATAGTAGCCTTAGTAGCCGCATCCAAATCACTACCAAATTGTGCAAATGATAATAATTCATGGTATTGAGCTAAATCAAGCTTCAATGAACTTGACACAGCCTTCATAGCCTTAGTTTGGGCAGCACTACCAACTCTACTTACAGAAAGACCAGAGTCAACTGCAGGTCTTACACCTGAATTGAATAATTCTGTTTGTAAGAAAATCTGACCATCAGTAATTGAAATAACATTAGTTGGAATATATGCAGAAATATCACCAGCTTGTGTTTCAATAATAGGCAATGCAGTTAAAGAACCACCACCTAATTCATCAGACAACTTAGCAGCTCTTTCAAGTAATCTTGAATGCAAGTAGAAAACATCACCGGGATAAGCTTCTCTACCTGGAGGACGACGTAATAGTAAAGACATTGTACGATAAGCTACCGCATGCTTACTTAAGTCATCATATACGATTAAGACATCCTTACCCTGTTCCATCCATTCTTCACCAATAGCACAGCCTGCATAAGGTGCAAGATATTGAAGTGGAGCAAGTTCACTAGCACTAGCACATACAATAGTTGTATATTCCATAGCACCATGTTGTCTTAACTTTTCGCTAATTTGAGCAACAGTACTTGCCTTTTGACCAATGGCAACATAAATACAATTTACATTCTTACCCTTTTGGTTGATGATCGCATCAGTTGCGATAGCTGTCTTACCAGTTTGTCTATCGCCGATGATCAATTCTCTTTGACCCTTACCAATAGGAATCATTGAGTCAACAACCTTCAAACCTGTCATAAGAGGTTGGCATACTGACTTACGAGTCATAACACCAGGAGCAACTCTTTCTACAGGACGGAACTTCTTAGCGTTTATAGGCTCCTTACCATCGATTGCCTGACCTAGAGCATTTACAACTCTACCAAGCATCTCATCGCCTACTGGAACTTCAACGATTCTACCAGTTCTTTTTACTTCATCATTTTCTTTGATGTTAGTATCATCACCAAGTAAAACCGCACCAACACTATCTTCCTCAAGATTTAGGACCATTCCATATACGCCCCCTGGGAACTCTAATAGTTCACTAGACATGGCATTTTCAAGTCCTTGGATAATGGCAATACCATCACCAATTTTAACGATAGTACCTACATCGTCAGCTTTAATTTCAGCACTATAATTTTCAATTTGTTTCTTAATTAAAGCACTAATTTCACTTGCCTTAAGCTCCATAGACACCATCCTTTCTCTTTAAAATCTCTTCCATCTGTTTAATCCTTTGTTTCATCGTGTTATCGATTACCTTTTCTTCAATAGTCACACGGAAACCTGAAATAAGGTCCTTATTGATTCTTGGCTTTAGAACTACCGTATATTCACCATCACTTAAGGCTTTTTCAAGCTTTAAAATTGACTCTTCATCTAGTTCTCTAGCTGTTTCAATAATGCCTTCTTTTATCTTTAATTGTTCGTTACAAAGCTTATGAAATTCTTCAAAAATGTCATCATAATAAACCATGCGATCTTTATCAATAAGCAAGAATAAGAAATTCAAGACATATTGATCTACATGCTTATCAAATGCATTCTTAACAAGATCTTTTTTCTCCTCTTTAGAAACCTTATAGCTTTTTATAAAAGGAAGCACATTAGATTCATCAAAAGTTATCTTAACAAAATCAATTTGTTCCTTATATTCAGCTACCTTATTTTTTTCGACTGCTAAAGAGAAAAGTCCTTCACCATAACGCTTAGCTAAAACACTCATTTCTTCTCTCCAATAAAGTCTTCAATAGCCTTCTTATCATCGCTAGAAGTAGCTTTATCTTGCATAAGTTTACTAACAGCAGCCATTGCGACATCGACCATTTCATCGTGGATTCTATCTTGAGCATCCCTCTCTTTTTGTTCGATTTCTTTATCAGCCATAGCCAACTTAGCACTAGCCTCACTATTAGCCTTATTAACAATCTCAGCTCTTAGATTTTCAGCCTCTTTACGAGCGCTCTCAACTATTTCACCAGATCTGTTACGAGCATGTTCCAATTCTTCTTTTGCCTTATCAAGTTCAACAGAAGCATCTTCTCTTAACTTTTGAGAAGACATAAGATTCTCATTCATCTTATCTCTTCTTTTAGCTAGAATATCTCTAGCAGGCTTCCATAATAACTTCTTACATAACAAAAATAGAACCAACGTTGAACAAAGCTGGACAAGCATCGTGATCCAATTGGGAAATAGTACACCTTGAATATCAAAAGTCATCTCTTACCCTTTTGATCCTTAGTAAACGAAAATCAACAATAAAGAAATTAATAGACCGTAAATAGCACAAGTTTCTGAAATGGCAGCACCAACGATTGCTTGTGATCTAATCTTATCAGCAGCATCTGGGTTCTTACCAATTGCTTCTACAGCCTTTGCACCTACGTTACCTTCACCTAATGCAGTACCAAAACCTGTGAATACTGCGATAGCAGCAGCGATTGCGATTAATCCTCTTTCTAATTCCATAAATAAAACCTCCTTATTTTTCTGGCAATTCTTTTCCGATAAATATAATTGTTAAAGACGTAAAGATAAACGTCTGCAACAAACTAGAAATTAAGTCAAAGTATGAATGAAGTGCAGGCGCCAAAACAACACCCACAAAGTCAAATTTTCCAATTAGTGGAACAAGACTAGAAACATACCCTGAGAATGTATAGAACAATGTCATAATGATTGTTCCCGCTAAAACATTAGCGAAAAGACGCATTGACATAGAAATAACTGGTGAAATCTTACCAATTATGTTCATTGGTAAAAATAAAAACATTGGTTCAAATAAGCCCTTGACATAGTTTTTAATACCATTGTACTTAATACTATTTACTTCAACCATCGTGATAGTAATAATAGCTAAAGTCAAAGTAACTGAGAAGTTCCCGGTAGGAACAGCTTGGTTACCAAACAATCCTGATATTGAAGACAAGAAGATATAGCCCCATAAGTATCCAACATAAGGACCTAAGTAATCAAAAATTTCATCATTAACGTCAGCTTTAACTGAATTATCTACCATTTCAACAGCAGTTAGAGCCAATAATACCAGTCCCTTTGGCTCCGAATAGGGATCGAATTCTCTAAGTGCCTTATTCAGTATTAGCAGTATAACTGCCAAGATTGCTGAAATAATTAAAATAGAGAATACATGTGCTTGAATTGTAATAGTCATTTTTTAATAACAGCCTCGATAATCAATTTAACCTTAATAACAAGTAAGCCTACTACTACCCCAATATAATTAAATATACTTGGTAATAAGAAGCTAATCACAAGAGGAACAGCTAATAAGCTTGTGCTAAATAGTGCTCCTAGAATCACCCAAGAGTTGTAATGGTCTAGGTGATTATAACGATATTCAATTAGGCGATAATTTAGGAAAGAAAAGGTGAATCCTAGTAATACACCTAATGAAATCTTATAGTCTATAAGTAAAAAGATGGCTGCGATTAATAAACTTAATACAAGCTCACTAAAAAAACCTCTTTTACTCATAATCGTATTATAGCACAAGCTTTTTCATCATGTTTTCTAATAAAGTGCCAAATATGCGCAATTTTACATACAAAAATTATAATGTCAAAAACACCAGATAATCCCCTTCCTTATTAATTAATATAGGTTTTTATCTTTTTTTACACACAAATAACAATAAAAGATTTAAGAATATTGATATAATGATAAAGCTAATTAAAGAAGGAGAAAAAAATAGATGAGCAAGAAATATGTTTATATGTTTGCAGAAGGCAATGCAAGCATGCGTGAACTTCTTGGTGGTAAGGGTGCTAACTTAGCTGAAATGTCAAGTCTAGGACTACCTGTTCCTTTTGGTTTCACAATTTCAACTGAAGCTTGTACAGCTTACTATGATGACGGTAAGAAAATTAACGACGACATCATGGCTCAAGTTAAAGAATCTTTAGCTAAACTTGAAGAACAAGCCGGCAAGAAGTTAGGTGATGAAAACAACCCCCTTCTTGTTTCAGTTAGATCTGGAGCAAGAGCAAGTATGCCTGGTATGATGGATACAATTCTTAACCTAGGTATCAATGATAAGGTTGTTGAAACAATTGCCGAAAAGACTGGTAACAGACGTTTCGCTTATGACTCTTATAGACGTTTCATTCAAATGTTCTCAGACGTTGTAATGGAATTATCTAAGAAGCGTTTTGAAGAAATTATCGACGAAGTTAAGGAAGCTAAGGGCGTTAAGCTTGATACTGAACTTGATGTAGCTGATATGGAAGAATTAGTTAGAAGATTTAAGGCATTCTATAAGGAAAACTTAAATGAAGACTTCCCTCAAGACACTAATGTTCAATTAGAAAGAGCTATCGAGGCAGTATTTAGATCTTGGAATAACCCAAGAGCTATTTTCTATCGTAAGGAAAATGATATCCCATCTTCTTGGGGAACTGCAGTTAACGTTCAAATGATGGTATTCGGTAATATGGGTGATGATTGTGGTACAGGTGTTGCCTTCACAAGAAACCCAGCTACTGGTGAAAATAAGTTATTTGGTGAATTCTTAATGAACGCTCAAGGTGAAGACGTTGTTGCTGGTGTTAGAACTCCACAAACAATCGATCAACTTAAAGAAGTTATGCCTGAAGCTTATGAAGAATTCAAGAAGATTTGTGATACTCTTGAACATCATTACCATGATATGCAAGATATGGAATTCACTATCGAACATAAGAAATTATTCATGTTACAAACAAGAAATGGTAAGCGTACAGCTGCTGCTGCATTAAAGATTGCTTGTGACATGGTTGATGAAGGTTTAGTTGATACTGATAAGGCATTATTGATGGTTGAACCTAAGCAATTAGATTCTCTATTACACCCTCAATTCAATGCTGAAGCATTAAAGAATGCTACTCCTATTACTAAGGGTCTAGCTGCTTCTCCTGGTGCTGCATGCGGTCAAATCGTATTCTCAGCTGAAGATGCTAAGGATGAACATGCTAAGGGTAAGAAGGTAGTTCTAGTAAGACTTGAAACTTCTCCAGAAGATATCGAAGGTATGGCTGTTGCTGAAGGTGTGCTAACAGTTAGAGGTGGTATGACATCACATGCTGCTGTAGTTGCTAGAGGTATGGGTGAATGCTGTGTATCTGGTTGTGGTGATATTAAGATCAACTATGAAACTAAGACATTTGAATTAAACGGTAAGACTTACCATGAATTCGATTGGATTTCATTAGATGGTACTACAGGTTGCGTATATGGCGAAGCTATCCCTACAGAACCTGCTACAATCTCTGGTTACTTCAAGCGTTTCATGGACTGGGCAGATGAAAGAAGAGATTTAAAGATTAGAACTAATGCTGATACTCCTCGTGATGCTAAGCAGGCATTAGAATTCGGTGCTGAAGGTATTGGTCTTGTTAGAACTGAACATATGTTCTTCGAAGCTACTAAGATCAAGGCTATCAGAGAAATGATCGTTTCTAAAACTGTTGAACAAAGAAAAGCAGCTCTTGAAAAAGTATTAGCTTTACAACAAGCTGACTTCGAAGGCATCTATGAAGCTATGGAAGGCAATCCAGTAACTATTCGTTACTTAGATCCACCTTTGCATGAATTCGTTCCTACAGGCGAAAAGGAAATCGTTGAATTAGCTGCTGATATGAACATGCCAGTTGATGAATTAAAGGCTATTATCGCTAACTTACATGAAGTTAACCCAATGATGGGTCATAGAGGTTGTAGATTAGCTGTTACTTATCCTGAAATTGCTGAAACTCAAACTAAGGCTGTTATCGGTGCTGCTATTAACACTCAAAGAAAGCATCCAGATTGGAATGTAGTTCCTGAAATCATGATTCCACTTGTTGGTGATGTTAAGGAATTAAAGTTCGTTAAGGATATCGTTGTTAAGACTGCTCAAGAAATGATTGCTAGAAGTGATATCAAGTTAAGCTACCATGTTGGTACTATGATTGAAATCCCTCGTGCTGCTATCTTAGCTGGTGAAATCGCTAGAGAAGCTGAATTCTTCTCATTCGGTACAAACGACTTAACACAAATGACATTTGGTTTCTCAAGAGATGATGCTGCTAAGTTCTTAGGCGATTACTACAACGCTAAGATCTATGAACAAGATCCATTCCAAAGAGTTGACCAAAGAGGTGTAGGCGTACTAGTTAAACTAGCTGCTGACCAAGGTAGAGCTACAAGACCTAATATCAAGTTAGGTGTATGTGGTGAACATGGTGGTGATCCTTCTTCTATCGAATTCTTCCATAAAGTTGGATTAAATTATGTTTCTTGCTCACCTTATAGAGTACCTATCGCAAGACTTGCTGCTGCTCAAGCTGCTATCAAGTTCCCTAGATAGTCAATAAACAATTAAAGCTCTCAATCAAACGAGAGCTTTTCTTATACTTATTTAAGAGTCCAATGCTTCCATCAATTCTTCAATGCTATCAAAAGGCCCATATACATCATCCTCATCATTTTCCATCTTCTCAATGCTTTCATAAGTGATTTCATTAGGATCAGATGTTTGCAATTTCGAATCATTATTATCTCTTAACATTATAATTCCACCTTTATATAAGGTTATTTTACTACATGAAAAAAGCCATTACATAAGTAACAGCTTATATCTTATTTATTAACTACCTTAGACAAGAATTCCTTAGTTCTTACATTATCAGGATGATCAAATATCTTTTCAGGACTACCCTCTTCTGCAATCAAACCATCTTCCATAAAGATAACTCTATTAGAAACTTGTTTCGCAAAACCCATTTCATGAGTAACAACAATCATTGTCATGCCCTCTTTAGCTAATTCTCGCATAACATTCAATACTTCATTAACCATTTCAGGATCTAGGGCACTTGTAGGCTCATCAAACAACAATACCTCAGGTTCCATAGCCAAGGCTCTTGCGATGGCAACTCTTTGTTTCTGACCACCTGAAATTTGATCAGGTCTAGCGTTAATATATTCAGCCATGCCTACCTTTTGTAGATACATCAGTGCATTCTCTTTAGCCTCTTCCCTTGACTTCTTTAAAACCTTAACCTGTCCAATAATACAGTTTTCTAAAACGGTCATATTATTAAATAAATTAAATGATTGGAAGCACATACCAACATGACTTCTATAAGTATCTAACTTGTAATCCTTAGCCAATACTGATTCGCCGTGATAAAGAACATCGCCACCACTTGGAGTCTCTAACAAGTTAATGCATCTTAACATTGTAGACTTACCAGAACCAGAAGCACCAATAATACAAGTTACATCGCCCTTGTTTACCTTAAAGTTAATATCTTTTAAAACAACATGATCACCAAAGGCCTTAGATAAGTGTTTAATTTCAATAATAGGTTCCATTATTTTGCACCCTCCTTATGAAATTCATCATAGTTACTACCCTTAAGTGGTGAATTTAAAATACCACTAGTAGGAGCTAATTGATCAACAGTAGCTAGTGTATATGAAGAAGAACCAGCCATCTTCTTTTCAATTAATCTTAAGATAAATGAAGCTACTAATGTCATTGTCAAATAACCAATCATCTCAATAACAGCACTAGGGAAATATAAGTATGTAGCACCTACTACTGCTCTATGAGCTGCGAAGAATTCAGTAAAAGTAATGACAAACATTACTGAAGTATCTTTTACGTTAATAATATAGTTATTGCCAATTTGAGGAAGGATGTTCTTAAATACCTGAGGCATAATTACATATAACATCGTTTGCCAATGGTTCATACCAATAGCCTTAGCACCCTCTGTTTGACCCTTATCAATTGATAAGATACCACCTCTTACAGTCTCAGCCATATAGGCACCAGTATTAATAGATACTACCAGCATTGCACATGCCCATACACTGCTCCATAGTTTTGCACCCTGTGTTAGATATGGAAGACCATAATAGAAGAATACTGCCTGTAGTACCATCGGAGTTCCTCTAAAGAACTCAACATAGACTCTAATAATTCCTCTTAATAATTTAATTAAGAACTTCTTAACACCACTATCATTATTCTTATATGGAATAGTTTGTAGAATACCACACAAGAAACCAATTAAACAACCAAATAATGTACCTACAAAAGCTAATAGTAGAGTATTTTTAATACCATCCATATAGGTGGAAGAATAGGTCGTCCACGCTTTTACAACATCATCAATTAACATTTAATTATTCCCCTAAAGGTTGTACCTTAATAGCTTCATCCATTATTGCGTTGAAATCATCAACAGTTAATGTATCTAAATATGAATCGATTGCTTCCTTAAGAACTGTATTACCCTTTCTTACAGAAATACCGATATTAACATTTTCTTCTCTTTCTTCTTCACTAAACTTGAAGTCACCATCAGTACCACTAAAATCCAAAACCTTTAAATCATCATAGGCAATAGCGGCGCCAGTAGCTGTTGGCATATCAGTAACTACAAAATCAAAGACGCCAGTTTCTACTCCCATAATCATTGCAGGAGCTGATTCAGCAGCTGTTTGAATCAAAGCACCTTCCATTTGAGGCAAACACTCAGAGTACCAAATTGTAGCTGATTGAGCTGAGCCCTTATAGCCGGCAAAATCCATAATTGAAGTTGCGTTAGCTAAAGGTGAATCTTCCTTAACTAGAATAGCGAAACTTGCATAATAGTAAGGACCAGCGAAATCTACTTGTTGACTTCTTTCTTTAGTCATTGATTGTCCTGCAATAACCGCATCAATTACACCAGTTTGCACACTAGGTACAAGAGAATCCCAATCACTTCTTACAACCTCTAACTCCCATCCATTGGCCTCACAAATTCTTTTCGCAATCATTACATCATAACCATTTGCGTAATCATTTGTGCCCTTAATTGGTACTGCACCATTGGAATCATCTGTCTGTGTCCAGTTATATGGAGCATAAGCACATTCCATAGCGATAGTTAAAACACCATCTTCAACACCACTTTTAGCAGATGAATCCCCACCACAAGCACTTAAAGTCACCAACATTAAAATTGCCATTAATACACCAAGTAATCTTTTCATTTCTCTTACCTCCTAAACCCAAATGTATTAAAGTAAAAAATCGTATGTGCTAATTGCACATACGACTATAATGAACCGAACATACAATAGCGCCTCTTCTTACGAAGGAGTGATATAGGTATTCCCTAAATCCCCATGCATTAGATATGCCTAGCTAATACATTCGGCGACGGTTACCTTTTGTTAAGATCATTAGATGCCTCTTCACTTAACTACTAATTTTCGTCGCTACCTCTATACATAGATTATTACTTACCTTAATTGTCCTACAAATAAAATATTTGTCAATAAGTTATTCACAAGCTATCTTTGATTTTTAGCCAATCTCTTAATAAGAAGGTGCAAAAATACGGGAAGGTATAAATATTATTCTCAAAGCCTACATTGTTCATAGACAATTTGATTCCCCATTTTATATCACCATACTTTTCACTTTCGATTAATGTTTTCATCGATTGTGATTTCCCACTATTAGCCTTCACCTCAACTGGAATTAAATTATTAATATCTCTAATGAAGAAATCTTCTTCTAATGAGCTATCTTCCCTTTTGTAGTAATACAAAGAATAGCCACTTTTATATAAGGCCTCACCAACAATACTTTCATATATTGCGCCCTTATATACACCTAAGTTCTTATTAACCCTAAGATCCATTTGAGTTTCATCATCTAACATTGCCACAAGCAATCCAGTATCAGCCATATAAAGTTTAAACTTAGTATCATCATAATTGCCCTTAAGAGGTAATTCTGGAAAGTTTAAACAATAACACTTCTTAATAATACCCGCATCTTGTAGCCAATCTATACATCCTGCATAGTCATGAAATCTTGCACCATTACCAATTTTTGTGATTTGGAACTTTTTGTTTTCTTTAGCAAGTTGTACTGAAATCGCATCAAATACTCTAGTAATTCTTGTTTGATCAACACCATCTGCGTATTTTCTTATATCTTCCCTATAAGCTGAAATAATTTGTTTTTGTAGGTCTTTAGTGCCTGAAAAAGAATTAGATTCTATATATCTTGATACAACCTCAGGCATACCACCCAAAATTACATAATCAATAAACAAATTGTTTAATCTATCATAAGTCACAGTACTAATAGGACTTTCATCAATCATCTTTTTAAGAAGCTCTTCTTTTAAAGAATCATCATACCCTTTTGCCCATAAGAACTCCTCAAAATCTAATGAATGCATCTCGTAATCAGTCTTATAACCAACACTAATACTTTGGATTTGTTTATAATTAACACCCAATAATGAGCCACTACAAATAACATCATAACGTCCATCAAGAGAAAAGAACTTTAATGAAGTAACAATATCTGGGTATGATTGAATTTCATCAAAGAATATAAGTGTCTTATTTTCTATAAATTCAATATCAGGATTGATTCTTGTGATGTTTCTAATAATTTCACTTGGATTATAGCCATCAGCTAATATCGTTTTAAAATATGGACTTTCAACAAAATTTATTTCCACAACATTATCATAATGAGTGCTCGCAAAACGTCTAATAGATTCAGTCTTACCTATTTGTCTAGCACCCTTAATAATCAAAGGTTTTCTATTCACATCGTTAAACCAATTATCTAAAAACACATCTATTTTTCTCTTTAAATACACAATACAAAACCTCCTTATACCACCATTATAAGGAAACAAAGTAGCTTTGTACACAAAAATTAGAGCCAATATTTATGATTTAACAACATTTTTAGAGCCAATAAATAGAGTATTCCAACATTTTTAGAGCCAATACTTATTTATTGACAATAGTTTTATTTATAATTGTATATTCCTGATCACACAATTTCGCAATATCAGGATTATGAGTAACCATGATGACACATTTGTCATATTCATGGGCTAGTCTTAAAAATATATCAACTATCATATTAGAATTATCAATATCCAAATTACCTGTTGGTTCATCCGCCAATATTATTTCAGGATTATTTATCAAAGCTCTTGCGATTGCGATTCTTTGTTTCTCACCACCAGACAACCTATTAGCCTTTCTTTTAGCTGTTTCCTTATCAATGCCAACAACACTTAAAGCACCATAGATTCTATTTTCATCTTTCTTGTTACCTGCGATTTCCATCGCCAAAGCCACATTTTCAAAACCATCCAAATAGTTAATCAAATTATAGTCTTGGAATACAAAACCAACTTTCTTCTTTCTATATGTATTTTCATCATCAAAAATATCATTTCCATCCAAAAGAATTGAACCACTCTCACATTTATCTATAGTACCTAAAAGCGATAATAATGTAGATTTACCACAGCCAGATGGACCAGTTATACAATAGAATTTTTTATCCAAAAACTCACAACTTGCCCCATCAAATATTTCTTTCTTTAGTTCACCATCTTGATAAGAAAAACTAATATCTTTTACTTCTAATTTCATAAGAGCTCCTTAACGCAACAAACATTCCTTGATATTCTTTGGCTTATTCATCTTAAAAAGCAACACTACCAACAAAGCACAAACAGTTATAGTTACCAACATATATATGATGAAATATATTGGACTAATTAGATATGAATGATTGATATTATCAAATATAAATTGATGTTTGACACCAATTAAATTTAATATATCATTCTCTAAATTCACTTTCTTATTAATATAAGAAGAAATAATAGAATTAAAGCTTAATAAGTAAACAATATAAGCCAAGCATATACCAGAGCCTATAATTATTAGCTTTTCTATAACGAATGTTTTGATATTATCATTGTCTTTTAATCCAAGAACATTCTTAATTCCAAATTCTCTTGTTCTGTTCTTTATTTCAATCATTATAAACAAAGTGATAATCATCAAAAATACTAGATACATAACGCCAAACACTTTCTTAACATTATCAGTTAACATCACAAACGGTGAAATAATATTATCAACATATTCCGTATTAGATTCTATTTCATACTTATCACCTAGCGGACTAATCTTACCATTAATGCTACTTAGTTTATTTTTAACATCAACATAAACATTTTCCATTTCATCATAAGAAGATGGCGTTATATAAGCATCAACAAACTTAATATTCAATACATAATTATTATTGTTTACAACAGTATTTATATTATGATCCTTAAAAAGACTTATATAATCATCATAATAATCAAGAACATTTTCTCTACTTAAATAAATTCTATTATTAAGCATATATTCATTTTCATAATTTGTAATATCGATATTTCGACTCTTATAAAGACCAACCACTTCATAATCAATATAATGATCTATAAGTGGAAAATATCGATTACGGTTTGATAATTTATAAGCTACAGGAACAGAAATCACATCACCAATTTCAACACTTCTATCACCTATTAACATTCCTTCGTTAACAAGCACTTCATTAGAATTTTCTACAAAAACTCTTCCTTCTACTAACTCAATATCATGTTGTTCTAAATAAGTAGAATCACTTCCATATAAGTAATAAACATCTTCATTGCCAACTTGAATTTTTACATACAAATCATAATGAGAATCATGATCATTAAATATCTTATAGATTGCTTGAAACTCGTTGTTGAAATCATAATCATTTTCACCAATCCGTTGGCCATCAACCTTACACAATCTATTTTTAATTCTTATATCGTATGTTAAATCACTTACAAGCCCTTCTTTTAAGTTAGTACTAATCTTATTAATAGATAAAACCGATAGAAACAAGAATGAAAATAAGAAAACACACATCAACAACGCCAATGTCTTATTAAAATTTTTCCTTAGATACAACAACGCCATTTTAATATTCATATTCAGTCCTCAAATAATATTTTCTTAACATTTAATTTACTTATTCTGATATAAGAAATAGCACAAACAAAAACCATAATTACTAATACTACAAATATAGGAATTAGGTAATTACTTAAACCAATATTAACTTCCAAAGTATCCAATTCGCCACTATAGAAAATATTATTAGTAGTAATTAGATTATTATTCATATGATTTAAATAAGCATTCGCTAAAACACTAGTTAGTGCTAAAGACAGAATCATTGGAATTATAGACTTTATTAAATATTCAATAAATAAGCCAAAGACCACTTCGATCTTCTTTTTTCCCAAGGCCATATACAAGGCCAATTCCTTCTTATCGTCTTCGATAGTCTTTAACACATACAAGACAAAAACCAATAAAAATGCACATAAGGAAATAATAATCGCTAATTTCAACAAGCCTTCTACAGTACTAATATTGTTAATAACTACATAAAATCTATCTAAATTTGAAAAAGAAGTATATTCAATTACTCTATTAGAAATCTTATTTAATTTATTTAATTCACCATTAATATAAAAGACAATTTTTTGATAATCATCTAGATTATCAGCCTCTATCAACATTGGCCTAATAGCGCCATATTGATTATAGAAAATAGCTTCTTCACTAGTTAAATAATCAACATCCTCATAAGGTCTTCCATATTCATAGTACATTTCTAATAAATCACTTCTAATTCTTAGATAAGCCTTTTGAGGAATAAATAATGATGTACAGTAAGAATTACCAAGCATATTAACAATGCCCTCTTTTTCCATTAACATCGTGTCCTCGATAACTAAGCCACCATAAGAGCCATCATCAATACCGATAACTTCAAAATCATAACTTTTTATATCATCACCATACTCAACGGTAAGAGGAATAATATCACCTAACTTAACTTCTCTTATTTCATTTCTTGAAAGAATATAGGTGTTAGGACCACAAATCGCAACTAACTTACCATCATCTATTTCTTCGTCTGTAAAAGTTCTACCCGCAACAACATTTATATAATTCAATTTAATATCAGAAAAATCTTTTGTATCAACGCCAATCAAAACAGGATACATACCACTACTATAGCTATAATTAGTTGGTTCCTCTATCGAATGCGGATCCAAATAATAATTTTTCATAGCAGTCTTATAATGAGCATTGTTACTTATATCCTTTGAAACCTCAGGCAAATAGTTTCCTTCAATACCCACATAATCAAATAAAACCATTTGAAAATCATCCTCATTTAAAACATCCTTAGCACAATATAAATTAGGATTACAAAGGTTTTCCTCTAAATACACCCTGCCCAAATTCTCTTGTTCTATATATTCTTTAATCTCATGCATCTTCTTATAAACATCGTTATAAGTATCATAGGTATCTTCATAACCAAGATAATCATCATTGATATCGCCATACACTATAAGATTAATACCAAGCTTCTTATATAAGTAGTCTTGTATTTCAACATTTAAATTATTAATCACTATAGAAGAAAACAAAACTATGAAACACAGGAAAAACATCACCATATTCGATAATGTCTTGCCTTTATTAATAAGTATCCTATTAAAAATGTAACGCATAAAAGTTATCCCTTATCTAATATTGTTCATCTACTATTTATGGCTATATTCTATCATAAAAAAATGGATAGCCACAGAGTGACTACCCCAGCGTGGTCCGAAAACCCGCGCCTCAATCAACTAAAAATATTATATAACAATCTCTACTTCTTAGGAATAAACGAATCAAAGATTATTTGTTGGTATAGACCATCACAATCTTCTAACATGCTTTGATTCTTAACAGTCCAGGCAACACATTCAGCTTTATACAATCTAGAAACAATATTAAATGATAGATTATTCTTATTTCTAATATCATAAGCAACAAAGTCTGGTTTAGTTAAGAAATTAGCCAATAAGTTTGTACCTGCAAACTTAACAAACATATTAGCTGTATTCTTCTTATCCTTAAACATGTTATAAGCTAATTGGCCTCTAATAATCTCTGGATGATACTTCTTTAAATGATAAACAACTAAAGGATTAAAAGATTCCATGACATAATTAAGATCATAATTCTTTAGCATCTCAACACTTAAATCACAAGTCTCAATGCATGGTCCCTCAGGCTTAATTTCAACAATTAACGGTGTATCCTTATCTAATTCTTTTAACACGTCCTCAAACAATGGAATCTTATGCTTAGTATTAACCAACGAATACTTTTGAAGTTCTTCATAGCTACAATCAGTTAACTTCTTATCAACACCACACATTCTAAACAAATTAACATCATGGAACACCACCAACTTCTTATCAGTTGTCATTTGAACATCTAGTTCAATACCATAACCATGTTTAACAGCTTTCTTAAAACCAATTAAGCTATTTTCTGGAATATCAATATTATTAAACAATCCTCTATGAGCTATGTATATATCTTCAAAAGAAGCCATAGCCTCTTTACGTTCCTTGTTCGTATTAGGCATCAACATCAATAGATACACTAAAATGATTATTAATACTATCTTTAACACATACATCTTCATAGTTTATTACCCCTAGTTTCTATCCAATAAGCAGCCATTGATTGACCCTTTTGATAAGTTACTTCATCATCTAAGTAATCAGCTAAACCAACATCATTTGGATTAAATGCTAGTGCTTCTTCTTCATTAGAAAATTCCACTTCAGCATAATAGAATTCAGTACTTGTACCCTTGTCAACTAAGTTAACTTCCAAATGATGACCATCACTTAATAAATAAGTCTTTCTTACTTTATCAATTAGAGGTAATCCAATTAAATCCTCCAATTCATCAAACTTATCTTTTGGGATTTCCATTTCTATTTCTTTTCTAGATAACTTACCCTTTGACTTAAAACATAAGATATATTTAGAATCCTCATCCCTAATTCTTACTGTAGGACTAGTTGAAATATAACCCTGTCTCATCTTCTCTGTATATAACAGTTCAAGATTATTTGGCCAGCCCCTTACCATCCATTTTCTTTCTATCTCAATATTCTTCATAATTAAAACTTTTTAATTGCTTCCCTAAAAGAATCTAAAGCCTTAGTATCGCCATCTTCTAGTGCATGAACAATACAATGTTCCATATGTTCATTGATTATTTCCTTACCCAAAGAATTTAAAGCTCCCCTACAAGCTGACAATTGAATTAGAACATCTGCACAATCCTCATCATTTTCAATCATTCTCTTAACCTTCTCAAGATGACCAATAGTCTTAGAAAGCCTATTAAGTTCTTTCTTCTTAACCTCTGGTGAATGATAATGATTATGTTCCTTCATTGCTGACCTCTTTTCATTTTTTCTAATCAATTATACCCCAAAATACACACCATTAAAACTCTTCCATTTTAGGGTTAAAAACTGAATTATTTGATATTTCTATGTGATAAACTGAAATCAAGAAAAGGAAGTAACAATATATGGAATATGTAGAACTTAAATGCCGTAATTGTGGTAGTCCTATAAGAGTAGGAAAAGATGTTACTCATATTAGATGTGATCATTGCGGTAGTGAATTTGTCTTAAGAAATAGACAAACAAACATCCAAAATATCAACTATGGTAATGGCGTCTTATACCAAAGCTACATACCTGATGGATGGAATGTAAATGTCTTTGATGACAATGAAACCTTATCAAGTTTAGCTCCTGTCAACAAAGGGTTACAACTATGTGCACCTAATGGTCCTCAATTAGTCTTTTATCCTTTTGCCTTCTTTAAAGACAACGATATGAAATCAATACTTCATAGAACACCATTAGAATATCAAACAGACTTTCTAACATTGGTATGTTACTCACGTTTTATGTCAATCAATGATTATGCTAAAAGAAGAATAATATCTATCTGTCAAAAAATAATTCAAGGCCAGATGCAACAAATCGATATTAAGCCTTTACCTTGTGATCATATGATGAACATGGCTTTACAGTTTCAACAAGATTCTACCAATAAGATGGGAAAAGAAAGTCTTGCTGCACCACTAAAATTTAGCTTTACATGCATAATTAACAACCAAACATATAAGGGATACTTTGCCTCTATTTTGTCTCATATAGACAACACCAAGAATTCAAATGACTTTATTAAAAAAGGCCTATCATTCATGGGAGCCATGTATGGCATTGGAGGCCTAGGTAGTTTTGATTGGGGAAGATGCTTCGATTTAATACTTATCTACCAACAAGAAGATGCAATTGATTATGAAAATATCTTCGATAAGTTTTTAAATAATGTTAGATATGGATCAACATACTTTGCCCTACAAGAACAAGAACTTAGAAACACTCAACAAGTACAAGTACAGGGCGCTATGTCACGTCAACAAAATGCTATACGAGCAAGCCAAAATATATCACGCACCCTATCTGAAACTAGTAACATTGTAAACGATGCTACATGGAGTCATAGTCAACAAATGAACAATATTATCGACCATTCTAGCGATGGTATAAGAGGTGTTGAAAACTATCATGATTCTTATGGCAATGCGTATCAAGCTGATGTTAAATATGACTACATCTATAAGAAAGGTGATACTTATGTAGGCAGTACTAATGGTAGCCTACAGTTAGGTCCTGATTGGGAAGAACTTAAAAAATAGCATAAAAATCGTGGGTATATACTCACGATTTTCAATTGAATTAATTAAATTCTAACAATCTTACCTTCTGATACAAGATAAGTAACATCACATAAATTATCAATATTTTCTTTAATATGTGTTGTGACAATAACAATGCAATCCTGTTCCTTCTTTTTTAAAATTATATTCTTAGTCAATCCAACACTTCTTTCGTCTAAACCATTAAAAGGTTCATCAAGAATCAATACTTTTGGATTATGAATAACTGCCTGAATAATAGCCAATTTCTGTTTAGTACCTAAAGATAAATTCTTGTATTTAGTATCAACAAACTCATTCAATTTATAATAGTCAATCCAGGAATTAATCTTATCATCTGTTATTTTCTTAGAGAAATCCTTCAACATTTCTAAGTTTTCTCTAAGAGTTAAAAAAGGCAAAAATTGAACATTCTCAATCATTATACCGGCATTAGACAAATAATTATTAGGACTTCTTATAGCCTTACCATCTTGTTTAATTAAACCCTTATCAGCCTTCATATAACCACAAATAAGCTTTATTAAAACAGTCTTACCACAGCCATTTTCACCCTTTAAACAATAAACATTGCCTGATTCAAATTTAGTACTCAAGTTATTAATAACCAAGTTTTCCTTAAACTTCTTAGATACATTATTTAATTCAATAATCACGACTCATCCCTCCTTGCTATAGAACCGATGTCTGTATAAGATAATCCCAAAATTATAATTAAAATTATTAAAGTTATAAGTGCATTGATATGAAGAACACATTGAAATAGAGCAACAATATTAAACACAATCACAAAACTCAATGGTTCAAAACTCAACAAGTAAATACACAAGAATGCAAGATAGTTTATTACAAGTATTAATATTGTCTTAATAACAGAAGAAACATTAATGTTTGGCTCTAAATATAATAAACAAACAATTATTATTGTTACCAAGAATAAAAGACTATCTTTCAAATAGTATCTTGTAAATTGTTTAACCCTATTAACAAGATACGTCCTTCTATTCTCACTATGATATTTAACAATTAGATTGTATCCACTATATGAATCACATACAAAGATGATGGTATCTAAATAATTAATAATGCCAAAGGATAAAATAATCATCATCTTTATAAAACTAACAGTTGGTGGCATATCTATATAATAATCTCTAAAGTCCAATAAACCCAAGTCAAAGAAAGTTATTAAATCAACCTTATGTTCAAAATTCACATTAAGCATTCGAGCAATCTCACACCCAAGCAACACCAACGCTATTATTCGTAATAACGCTTTTAGAATTGGTTTTAAATATTTATACTTCATAGGCTTTAATATTCAATAAGTTATACAACACAGCACACACCAACAACGGCATCATTAACTTAAACATATTATGTAGATAATACGCATGAACCATAAATGAAGACATAGGAACAAAATAAGACGGTAAGATTCGATATAAGAATAATGAGCCCAACCAAATAAAGACTAAATATACCATCGATGGTCTAATGAAGCCATTGAAAAAATCTACAAGTTTCATGCATAACATAGAATTCGCAAAAATTCCTATACAAGTAAAAATCAAATTAAACAACAAGAAACCGATTTTACCTGGAAAGATTACTCTTAATATCGAGCCTTCAGCAAATGCATAATAAAGTGAATCTGGTTCTAATTCAAAACGACCACCAATCATCGCAACAACACATATGATGATAAAAATTATTGTATACCACAACATTGGTAGCATCGATAGCAACACCTTTGATTTAAATAAATTTTTAGCATATAAATTATTCTTACCAATACTAAGCTTTAAATATTTTTCTTTTATTGTGTAGTAAGATTTACTAGTAGCAACCACTACCATTGGAATTAAAAATGACTGGAATCTTCCTAATTCGAAGATAGTAGACTCTATTGAAATAAAACTATGAAATATACTGTCCTTAACCTCAAATACATCAAACCTTTGTATATCTGGTGCATCCAAATCAAAAAAGAAAAACGTTTTAAACGCATTATAATATATGATAGCCAGTATCACTATACCCAGTAATAGATAAGGCATAAATAACTTTATCTTATTATGTAGTTTCATAAAACCTCATTTCTAGCAGCAATTAGAATTGCATATCTATTTGTTTTGTCATTAATAACCCTGGCCTTATTTCTTACAAATAGTGGCAAGAATAAATAAAATGCCTGATATGTATAACATAAGATAAATATAATAGTTACAATTTTATTAAAATAGTCAATATTCATAAATCTACTCCCTCTGTATTATTTGTACTATCTGTATTAATTGTATTAGTCATTATATTTATTTGTCAACTAAAAAAAGAGCGAATTCACAAATTAGCATTGGGCTTATAATAGTATTCAACTGTAGATTCTACTAACTGGAATGGATACCTTACCTTCAAGTGTTTTACCTTTCAGTTCTTTTTATCAAATCGATATTGAAATGGCATGAAAATCGCATATAATAGTTTTGGAAAAACCTTTAATTTAGTACGAGATACTATGAAGGCTTGAAAAAACACTGGTTTCTTTTGATGTGCGCCTTCAAATGTATTTTATGTTTGAAGGTTTTTATTTAGGAGGAACTTTTATGTTAAAAGGCAGAAGCTTATTGGAACCAATGGATTTCAGTTTAGAAGAATTAGATGGTATTTTTGATTTAGCAGACCGTATTATCGCTGACCCTCAAAAATATGCTCATGCGTGTGATGGAAAGCTATTAGCTACCCTATTCTATGAACCAAGTACACGTACTCGTTTCAGCTTTGAAGCTGCAATGTTAAGACTAGGTGGTCAAGTAATTGGCTTCTCTGAACCAAATTCAAGTTCAGTTGCTAAGGGCGAAAGCATTGCCGATACAATCAGAACAATCTCATGTTACGCAGACGTTGCTGTTATGCGTCATCCAAAGGAAGGTGCTCCAAGAGTTGCTGCTAATAGCACTGATATGCCAGTAATCAACGCTGGTGATGGTGGTCACCAACATCCAACCCAAACTTTAACAGACTTATTAACTATCAGAAGAACATTAGGTACTTTTGAAAACATTACAGTAGGTTGCTGTGGTGACTTAAAGTTTGGTCGTACAGTTCACTCACTAATTAAGGCATTATCAAGATACAAGAACGTTAAGTTCGTACTTATTTCTCCAGAAGAATTATCAGTTCCTGATTATGTTAAAAAAGAAGTTTTAATCAAAAACAACATCGAATTCAAAGAAGTTAGAACTATGCAAGAAGCACTAGGCGAAGTAGATGTTCTATACATGACTCGTGTTCAAAGAGAACGTTTCTTCAACGAAGATGATTACATTCGTCTAAAGGACTCTTTCATCTTAGACAACGAAAAGATGCAACTAGCTAAGAAAGACATGATTGTCTTACACCCACTACCAAGAGTTAACGAAATCGCTACTGAAGTTGATAGTGATCCACGTGCTAAGTATTTTGAACAAGCAAAGAATGGTATGTTTGTACGTATGGCTCTAATTATGAGCTTACTTGGAATTGAAGGTTAATAGGAGGCCAAAAATGATTGTAACTAGTATTGAAAATGGAATTGTAATTGATCATATTACTGCTGGATTAGGTGCTCAAATTTTAGAATATCTAAAAATTGACACAAGCGAAAACACTATCGCCTTTATCATGAACGCTCAAAGTAAGAAACATGGTAAAAAAGATATCATCAAGATTCAAAACGTAACTGACGTTGACCTAACAGTACTTGGTCTAATCGACCCTAAGGCAACTGTTAACGTTATTAAAGAAGGCAAGATTGTTGAAAAGATTAAATTATCTTTACCAGAAAAAGTAACAAACGTTATTAAGTGTAAGAACCCAAGATGTGTTACTTCTGTTGAAAGAAACATTCCTCATATCTTCCATTTAATCAACCCAGAAACAAAAGAATATCGTTGTGAATACTGCGATGAAATCGTTTCATTTAATAAGAAATAGTCAATGAAAAAGATCATTAAAAACGGTTTAATCATTGACCCTAGTCAAAACCTATATGAAGAAGGTAATTTATATCTTGATAATGATAAAATCGTCAAGATTGAATTAGCTAATAAGACACTAGGAGAAGCTAAGGACTTTGAAGAAGCTGAAATAATAAATGCCAATGGTTTATGGGTAACACCAGGTTTAATTGACCTACATGTTCACTTTAGAGAACCAGGACTTGAATATAAAGAAGACATCAAAAGTGGCTCTGAGGCTGCAGCAAGTGGTGGTTTCACTACTGTATGCATGATGCCTAACACTAAGCCTGTAATTGATAGCGTAGAAACTTTAGAATATGTTGATAAAAAGTCTAAAGAAGCTGATTTAATCAATGTCTTGACAATAGCTGCGATTACTAAGGGTCAAAAAGGTGAAGAACTATGTGACTATGAAAAACTAATGGAAGTAGATACTATTACTAAAAAGATCAATGGTAAGGGTATTTGTGCTATTAGTGAAGATGGTCGTTCAGTAATGAATTCTAAGGTGATGTTAGAAGGTATTGAAAAAGCCAAGGAATTAAATCTACAAGTATTCTCACATACTGAAGATGATTCCCTTGCCTCTACTAGCATTGGTGAAGAGTTAATCGTAGCTCGTGACATCATGTTAGCCAATGAAGCTAACACAAGAATTC